>JAITNM010000220.1 GCA_031290475.1 Treponema sp.
AAAGTATCGTATAGCTGATTTACGGTGGTGATAAACCTCGCCGCCGCATTGTACCCATGCTGGTACTTGATCATTGCAGCCAGTTCCTCATCCATATTCACCCCGGAAACCGACTCCCGCATATCTTTAAGCTGTTTCATGATAAGGTTCTGGGTTTCCAGCGCTTCCCGGCTCTGTTCGCCCAGCATACCGATTCGTCCTACAGAGTCTGCAAAGTAATCGTCGAAGGTACCCAGGCGGCCCACCATCACCGCGGTATTTCTGATAGCCGCAATGGCTAAGGCCGCTTCCCCGTTTCCGGGATTAGCCGGCCGGCCGTTTTCGCCGAAGCCTGAGGCCACAGACGTGGGGTCTTTGAGCAGGGCGGGGTTCACCTCTATCCAGCCTGAGGGGTGGGCCGTGGGCGCCACTGCCCAGGATTGGGCGCCGCCCTGCAAAGCCGCCGCCGCGTCGGGCCCGCCCCAGTCGTATGCGGCCTCAGGGCCGGAACCGGCCAGGAGCCCCGCGTAACCTGCCAGGAAATGCCCGGAGTCTTCCACATGGCGAATCACAAAGTCCGGGTTGCCCCCCGGGGCGATGGAACCTTCCGCGGGGGTCCCCTTAAGGGAAAGCATCCCGTCCCGGTTGAGGCGGGCCACCACTTCGGCGCCGGAATTGTTAATCCTTGAAAGAAGATCCTGCACCGTATCGGTTGGGTAGTAGGGAACCTGCACATTTCCGCTTGCGCCGGAAAGGGTGATCCGGCCTTCAAGCCCTATCTGGGCTTTGCTTTCCAGCACATTGGCGCCGTTCATGCGGAAGATGTAACTGGAATCGTACTCCCCATCCCCGTCCCGGTCGTAGTTGCCGTTTACATTGGTAACAAAGGGATGTTCGGTAAAAAAATCCTGCCCCGTAAGGCCGTTGATCCCGTAGCCTTCCCGGTGGACCTCGTTTACGAGATCGATAAAGTTCATGGCCATATTGTCCAGGTTCTGGATCTCGTCCTGGATGGTCTTATCCCGGAGATCGAGCAAAGCCGAAAGGCTCCCGTCGCTAAAATGGGCATCGTCCCCCGTATCCTGCCAGGTGATCCTGGAATAGCCGTCATTTTCGGCGCCTGGCGCCAGATCGAACTGGCGGCCTATCTGGCCCTGTACCAGGATGAACCCGGCGGTATGAACCATGAACTCATTGGGGTCCCGGTTATCCACCGTGACATCAATAATTGAGGAGAGCCGGTCCACCAGGAGATCCCGGCGGTCAAGCAGATCATTGGGGTTGTCACCCTGGGCTTCTATGCGCTGAATATCCCGGTTTAGTCCCGCAATTTCCCGGGAAAGATTATTTACCCGCTTCACCGTAAGCTGAATATCCTCCTCTACCATGTCCTGGAGGCCCTTAAAAGCCTTAAACCGCTCGTGAATACCGTCGATCAGGGTCTTTCCCCGTTCCAGAACCGACGTTCGCCCTGCCATATCCGCAGGATATATTGAAAGCTCCTGCCAGGAATCCCAAAAAGCATCCATTTTCCCCCGTATTGAAGCACCGCCTACCTCCAGGTACGCCTGCTCCATCATACGGACGTAGGGATCACGGGTGGTCCAGTACCCTTCCCCGCCGGCCTGGGCAATGATCCGCTTATCCAAAAGCTGATCCCGCAGGCGCTCTATCCGGCTGATGATGGTCCCCTGCCCTATCTGCCCGGGCGTCTCCTCCCGGTTGAGCCCGGGCAGGTATATGGGCTCAAAGGCGGACATTTCCACCCGCTGCCGGGAATACCCTTCCTTGGAAGCGTTGGACAGGTTATGACCGGTGATATTGAGAGCCTGCTGGTGGGCTGTCACTCCCCTTTTTCCGATTTCAATGCCCTGAAAGGTTGATGTCATACCGTCCTCCTAAAATTGCCGGTTCAGTACCATGCTCCGCATATCCGCATGCAGGGGAGCTCCGTTCCGGGAATAGAGCTTGCCCTTCCTGTCCGGAAAAGCCGCCTCAAGAAAGCCTGAGACGATTACCCGGATTTCCTCCAGATAATGTATAAAATTATCGTTTTCAACCTGGATTTTGAAGGTTTTAAACTTGAGTTTCCGGTACAAACCGGTGAGGATCTTCCGTTCCAGGTCCGGCATCCTTGCAATAAGGGCGTAAAAGTCCGTTCCATCGGCGTTTTCTCCGGTCTCTGAAGCCAATTGGACAAAGAATTTTGCCCTTTCCTTATCTAATTCCTCAAATTCCGCCCCGATTTTTTGTAAGGAGCCGATACGATCTTCAAAATCCGTCCAGGATCGCGCCAATACCGCCCGGCGAACCATGATCTGTGATTCAAGGATCCGGTCGATAAGCTCTATTTCCTGGTTTAGAACGGCAATACACTGATTATATACTTCCTGCATACATTACCACACCTCTCTACGATTATCGGTATTTGCCGAAGCCGGTTTAGCGGTATTGACAGAGGAAGCCTTTTATGTCAAATTTTAAGAACTTATTTGCATGGTGGATGTAGCTCAGCGGTAGAGTCCCAGATTGTGGATCTGGTCGTCGCGGGTTCAAACCCCGTCATCCACCCGAAAAATGTTTGTATCAATTCTGAAAGCAGCTTTCAATTCCCATTCACTCCCGTTGTAGATTCCCTTTCGATAATGGCACAGTCCAGTACAATCGCGCCGGCTGGGGGCGCCCCGTTTCCGTCCAGAATATCCAGCATCACCCGTGTAGCGGTTTGGCCTATCTCAAACAGCGGCAGCGCCACTGTGGAGAGTCTTGGGCGGCATACCGTCGATATTTCCCGGTTATCAAAGCCTATCAGCCGTATATCCTTCCCCACTTCGATGCCGTTCACATTGCAGTAATCCAGTACGCCGAGGGCCATCATATCGTTGTGGGCGAATATGGCGGTTACCCCTTCCCGAATGAGTTCCTCGCCGGCTATAAATCCGCTGTCCCGTTCCCAGTCGCCGATTTTTGTCAGGCGTGGATTATAGGGCACTTTATGCGCAAACAGCGCCCTAACGCCATCATTCATTGGAATTGACAACTTTGTCCGTCTCTTTACCCAAGATCCGTACTTTATTTAATCGGTCAAAAGCAATTTGTCGAGGGCATCGTTTTGACGGGCCTGAAAAACTAAGCCAATCCGGAAGGAGGCGGCAGAACACGCCGGTTCTCCCGCCAGGCTGCTCCTAGCCCTGCTGTTTGATGTAAGCAGCGAGTTTTTTGTCCTGAACCATAATGTGGTCTATGAGCCATTTCGCAAAGTGATTACAGAGCTTGTCTACAAGTTCTTTCGAGGAACCCTTGAGGATAAGTTCGTGGGACATGTTCTTTACGGAATCCTTAAAATCCTCATGGTATTTATGATGGTTTTCAAAATCCGGGTATTTGTATTGCGTCTGAATCGCTTCTTCTTCGAAAAAGTGCTTGATTGTATACTCGGTCAAAAAGTCCAGACTTTTTTTTATTTCCGTTTCACCCTTACCGTCTTCAACAACCTTAATCAGATTGTTAACCGCGACAAAAAGTTGTTTATGTTGATCATCGATCTTGGTTTGCCCGGTGATGAGGCTGTCATCCCATTTATATTGCATAAAAACCCCCTTTTTATAAAAAATATACTAACCCGCCATACCTCCGGGCTCACCCGTCCTTTTTTTTATCAGTTAGAAATGACCCCGACAACGCCCTTAACAAACCAACCCATGTTCCAGATGTCATCGCCGGTCATTTTCGTTCCCGCCGGAACCTTTACGGCGCCGCTCTGATCCGAGAGGGGGCCGGTAAAGGGCTCAAAACTGCCGCCCTTTATTTTTGCCTCAACATCCGCAATCACGGAAGCGGCCCTGGGATCGTTATTTGCGGTTAAGGTATCCAGACTAACCGTTCCGTTGCTGAAACCTTCCCAGTAAGCCCGGGACGTCCAGTCCCCTGCGAGTACGTGTTTTACATCGTCCGTATAAAACACATCCCAGTGAAAGAGGGGCGCCGTAAGATAGGCCCTGGGCGCCGCGCTCGGTGTGGAAACGTTGTACCCGATGGCTGCCATACCCCGCTCCTGGGCGGCAATCTGGGGCGCCGTAGTATCCTGATGCTGGGCAACCACATCAACACCCTTGTTGAGGAGCTCTAAGGCCCCCGCCTTCTCTACTGCCGGATCGTACCAGGTACTGGTCCAGATCACTTCCACCGTGGCGTTGGGGTTCACCGACAAAACACCCAGGGTAAAGGCGTTGATCCCCCGGATAACCTCCGGTATGGGGAAGGCCGCCACATAGCCGATCCTGTTCACCTTGGTCTTGTAGCCTGCGGCAATTCCCGAAAGGTAGCGGGCCTGGTAGATCTTTCCGAAGTAGGTGGAAACATTCTCCGCCCGTTTGTAACCGGAACAATGGCCAAAGTACACGTTGGGGAAGTCGGCGGCGACTTTTACGGTCCAGTCCATAAAGCCAAAGCTGTTGGTGTAAATGACATTACACCCCTGATCGATGAGATCCCGAATCGCCTTTTCGCAGTCAGCGTTTTCCGGAACATTCTCAATATAAGCGCATTTTACCCCCAGGGCTTCCACCGCAAGGCGGCCCTTATCGTGGGCCTGGGTATAGCCTTCATCATTGATGCTGCCGATATACACAAAACCGACCTTGATGTTATCCTTATTCGGTTTTACACTCCCCCCCCTGGCGCCTGAATCCTTGTTTCCACCGGCAAAAGCCGAAACAGCCAGCCCAATAATCATAATGAGGGCCGTAAGTTTTTTCATGATTTCCTCCTGTTTTATTCGTGGCGAAGGTTTAATACCCCACTTATTTATAAAAAGAAAAGAAGAATTAAGCAAGTATTTCTTTTGCAAAATTTAGGAAAAATACCGGTTTTTATGTATTTTTATGCATATTTAATGCTGTTTCCATAAAACTTCATTGACAGTCTTCCCGTTACCTCTTAATAATAAAGCAATGACCAGGGGTAATTTTATTCTTAAGGGGGATATTGCCTGGAGCAAGGACCCTAAAACCATTGAAACGAAGAAGGGCGCTTTTCTCGTTTGCCGGGAGGGAAAATCCGCAGGGGTCTTTCAGCATATCCCCGGTGAATACAAAAATCTCCCCGTCATCGATTATTCCCCGGCTCTTATTATTCCGGGTCTTACGGATCTCCACATGCATGCCCCCCAGTTCGGTTTCCGGGCCCTGGGCATGGATGAAGAACTCCTTGAATGGTTAAACAAACGCGCCTTTCCTGAGGAGGACAAATACGCCGATTTGGCCTATGCCAACAGGGCTTACTTTTTTTTGAGAGAGAATCTTAAAAAGAGCCCTAATACCCGTATCGTGCTATTCGGCACCATGCATGTTAAGGCCACCGTGCTCCTCATGAAACTGCTGGAGGAATCGGGGCTTGTATGCCTGGTGGGCAAGGTTAACATGGACCGGAATTGTCCGGATTACCTCCGGGAAAAGGACGCCGCCGCTTCTTTAGCCGCTACCAGGGAATGGCTTTTGGAGTGCGGCAATGGCGCGGCCGGCGGCGGCGGAAAGGTGCGGCCCATCCTCACCCCCCGGTTTATTCCCTCCTGTTCCGATGAACTTATGGAAGGACTGGCCCGTTTACAGAAAGAATTTTCCCTTCCCCTCCAGTCCCATCTTTCTGAAAACCGCAAGGAAATCGGCTGGGTACGGGAACTCTGCCCAAAAAGCGATTCCTACGGCGACGCGTATGCAAAGTACGGTTTCTTTGACGGAAAGGCCCCGGTGGTAATGGCCCACTGCGTATGGTCAGATGAAAAAGAAATGGAGCTCCTTAGAGAACGGGGGGTGTACATTGCCCATTGCGCTGATTCTAATACAAATCTGTCTTCCGGAATTGCGCCGGTGCGGCGGTTTATCGAAATGGGCGTTCCCCTGGGATTGGGAAGCGATGTGGCAGGGGGGACCCATATATCAATTTTCAGGGCCATGTGCGACGCCATAAAAGTATCAAAACTGCGTTCTGTTCTTGTGGAACCGGACAAGATGCCCCTCACCGTGGAAGAGGCCTTTTACCTGGGAACGGCGGGAGGGGCGTCTTTCTTTGAAAAGGCCGGATTCGGTCCTTCAGGTTCCTTTGAAGCAGGTTGTGAGCTTGACGCCCTGGTCATTGACGACCGTACCATTAGCTTTCTTTGCGATCTGAGCGTCAGGGACCGGCTGGAGCGGGTACTGTACCTTTCCGACGAACGCGATATTAAGGCCAAGTACGTACAGGGCGGGGAAATAGAGACACGCTGATTTAATTCCAGCGAATAGAGCACTGTTTCTGCTAAACCAGACAACACGTAAGAATTTTTCCGCTTAGTGCGAGAGAAGGGAATTGAACCCTTAAGCCTACGGCACCAGATCCTAAGTCTGGCGTGTCTACCAATTTCACCACTCTCGCGTAGCCTGTTCCGAAAAGGAATAGCCTCAATTTCTACAGAATTTAATCTAGCACTGATAGAGAGGCCTGTCAATTCAGAAGTCTTGACAAAAAACGCAGGTTCTGTTAAAAAACTGGTGTAGTTAAGCGGCCTTTCGGGGCGGCATGACTCGCGGGCCGCTAGCTCAGCTGGTAGAGCAGCAGACTCTTAATCTGCGGGTCCTGAGTTCGATCCTCGGGCGGCTCAAAGTTCTAATTCCTTATTCTGTAAGGAATTAGCTAAACGGTAAAAAGACTAATTTCTTGTGGTTGGTAGCACCGTGTACGGTAACGTGTACGGATCCTTTTGTGAGGACTGCCTATGCCCAAGTCTAAAAAGCCCTTCACGACCCCCAGGCGGAACGACTCCGGTACCTTCCAGCTAATCTTAAACATATCATGCGGCCTTCCGGGTAAACTTTGCCGGGAATGGACACGCCGGAGTTTCCAGAACCTTCCGGATACCCCTGGCCCAGTTGGAATGAGGTCAATGCCCAGGACATCGTGACGCTTAAATCCAGGGAAGAAAGCGGGATTTGGGATGCCTCGGTTCGGGACCTTATTACGGCTGCCTAATTGCCCTCAAAAAGAAGTTGCACCCGATATAATTCCATCCTCTTGACATTTTTTTTATGGTTATTTAATATACTAAACACGGCGTTATGGGATAAAAGCTCTCTTAATTCCGGTGTAGTTTTTGCGGGAATAGCTCAGTGGTAGAGCGCGACCTTGCCAAGGTCGATGTCGCGGGTCCGACTCCCGTTTCCCGCTCTTTCAATGGCTGCAAACTGCCTTTAATGGTCATTAATCTCAAGACAAATCATATAAAAACGATTACAAAATTATATTTTTGAAAAAATAGAGGTAATATATGGTAAGTGAAGCTGTTGTTAAGTCATTGAAGTTGACAGCCCTCAGCCTCCGCTACGATCTGGTTGAAATGATGGGGATTGGAACCGCGGGCCACTTGGGAGGTTCCGCATCCCTGGCGGAATTAATGGCGGTTCTCTACTTTTACAAGATGCGGGGGGGTGGAACCCCCTTTGATAAAGACAAGCTCAGAGACCCTGATCGGGACCGGCTGGTACTTTCCAAGGGGCATGCCGCACTGATCCAATACGCGGCTCTCTGCGAAAAAGGCTGTTTCCCCCGGGAAGAGCTGAAAAAAGTTAAACAACTGGACGGCCTGCTCCAGGGCCATCCCGACCTGACCATTCCCGGTGTTGAGGCGGTTACCGGCTCTTTGGGACAGGGGCTTTCCATCGGCCTCGGCATGGCCCTGGCTCTACGGCTCGATAAAAGCCCTGCCCGGGTCTACGTGATCATGGGTGACGGTGAGCAATCCGAAGGCCAACTCTGGGAAGCAAGTATGGCGGCGGCAAACTTCAAGGTTGACAACCTCACAGCCTTTATCGACTGGAATAAAGTCCAGGCCACGGGTACTACCGCCGAAACGTTCAACAACCCCGATTTGGATAAAAAATGGCGCGCTTTTGGATGGGAGGTATTTACCGTTCCCGGCCATGATCCTGAAAAGATAATCGGCGCCATTGAGTCTTCTGAAAAGGTCAAGGGACGGCCTTCGATAATCATCCTGGATACTATTAAAGGAAAGGGCTTCTCCTTTGCCGAAGGAAAGGCGGCATATCACAACGGTGTACTGGATGAGGCCCGCTTTAACCAGGCCCTACAGGAACTGGAAGCGGCAAAGGCAGGGGTGTAATGGAGAAACTCAGTCTGCGAACAGCTTACGGTCAAGCCCTGGTGGCTGAAGGGAAAGAAAACAAAAACATTGTAGTCCTGGAAGCGGATTTAGGAAAATCTACTATGTCATCCCTCTTCAAGGAAGCCTATCCGGATCGTTATTTCGAGATGGGAATTGCCGAACAGGACATGAATTCTACCGCCGCAGGTCTTGCCCTGGCGGGAAAGATACCCTTTACCGGTACTTTTGCGGTGTTCGTATCCGGGCGGGCCTATGATCAGATACGCTGTTCCATTGCGATTCCCAAGGCCAATGTGAAGATCTGCGGTTCAAGCTGCGGGCTTTCCGATTTCGGCGACGGCAAGACCCACCAATCCGTGGAGGACGCCAATATCATCCGGGCCATGCCCAATATGACGGTGCTCAACCCCTGCGACGCCCATGAGGTGACAAAAATGGTTAAGGTTATATTGTCTTACCAGGGGCCGGTCTATATCAGGATAAACCGGAACGACCTTCCGGTTTTTACCCCCGCCCAAGGGGAATACGAAATCGGCAAAATTTACCCTATATTTGACGGCGGCGGAAAAGCGGATGTTCTGATCTTCGCCACCGGGGTTATGGTGGGTAAGTCTGTAGAAGCCGCGGAGAAGCTGCAAAAGGAAGGCGTTCCGGTACAGGTGGTAAACGTGAGTACCTTAAAGCCCCTTAGGGAAGAAGAGCTGCTTAAATACACGGCGGGCAAAAGAGCCATTATCACCGCGGAAGAGGCGGTTAAAACCGGCGGTCTGGGCCAGGCGATTGCGGCAGCCCTGATAGGGAAGGTACCGGCGGCCTTTGAACAGGTCGCCATAGACGATGTATTTGGAACATCGGCCCATGCCTATGAGGAACTCCTTGAACGTTACGGCTTGTCGGCGGAACAGGTATACCGTGCGGTAAAAAGGGCAATTAAATGAAGAGTACTATGGGTTTAGCGAATAAGGTGGCCCTGATCACCGGAGGCGCCCAGGGGCTTGGGGTGGCCATTGCCTCCCGCTTTGCCGCCGAAGGGGCGACGGTTTTCCTGGGGGATCTCAAAGCCGAAACGGGGGAAGATGCGGCGGCAAAGATCCGGGCCGGCGGTGGAAAGGCTTTTTTTGTCACCCTGAACGTCACCGATGAGGCAAGCTGGATATCCGCCCTGGCGGCGGTGGAAAAAGAAACGGGCAGGCTCGACATTCTGGTAAATAACGCGGGGATCAATATCAGGGAGCCCATTGAGGTGATGAAAGTTGAAAACTTCGACGCCATGCTGGCGGTTAACGTAAAAGGTCCCTTTCTGGGGACTAAACACGCCATCCCCCTGCTCCGCAAAGCCGGAGGCGGTTCCATCATCAACATGTCCAGCGTCTGCGGACTCATCGGCCACCGCTATACCACCGAAGCCTATACGGTTACCAAGGGCGCCCTTACCCTGCTCACCAAGACCATTGCGGTCCGTTATGCCAAGGACAACATCCGCTGCAACAGCATACATCCCAGCACGGTCAATACCCCGCTGGTCCGGGAACTCTTCAAAGACCCGGACCGCAAGGCGGAGCGTTTAGGGGAGGTCCCCCTGGGCCGGCTTGCCAGCGAAGCAGACGTGGCTAATACGGCCCTGTTTCTCGCCTCCGACGAGGCGGCCTTTATCAACGGCGTGGCCTTGCCTGTTGACGGGGGAACTACCGCCGGTTAGGTTGACATTGGTCCGTATATTCTCATAAAATAGAAGCGATTTGGGGGCCTGCAAGCCGGTTAGGGCGGAAACGCCGGGTAGATACCGGCTCTGAACTTTTTTTAAAGAGGAAATAACGTGACCGTAACCAAAGAAGTCGAGCATCTGGAGCATTCGGCGGTAAAACTGACCATAACGGTAAGCAAAGAGGATATCCGTTCCGAATACGATAAAATCGTTAATGATTATGCCAAAACTATCCAAATACCCGGATTTAGAAAGGGCAAGGCGCCCCGGGAAGTCCTTATCAGGAAGTTCGCCGAGGCTTTCAAGGGCGAAGCCATGGCCCATATTATTGAGCACTCGGTTACGGAGGTTTTTGACGACGAATCCTTCCCCAAGGAAGATCGCCCCCTCCCCTACTCCACACCGGCAATGCGGGATGAACCGGCGGATTTGGATCTGGAAAAGGATTTGAAATTTTCCGTTGCCTACGATGTGCTGCCAAAGCTCGCGGTGGGTAAATGGAAGAGCCTGGAAGTTGAAGTCCCCGAAGCAGGGGTAGAAGATGAGGACCTGAACCGGGAATTGGAAGTTATCCGGGATCGGAACGCCATTGTTTTGGACCGGGAAGACGGCGCCCCTTCGGTAATGGGGGATGTTGTTACGGTAAATTATTCGGAATTGTCCGATTCCGAAGAAGTTATAGCCGGTACGGAACGGCAGGATTTTGTTTTTACCCTGGGAACGGGGTACAACATCTACAAGTTTGACGATGAAGTTGCGGGGATGAAGAAGGATGAAACCCGGGACATCACCAAGGCCTTTCCCGAAGATTTTGAAGACAAGGAATTGGCGGGGAAAACCAAAAAGATACGGGTTACCGTTACGGCGGTAAAGGAACGGAAGCTTCCGGACCTGGATGACGATTTGGCCCAGGATGTGGATGAAAAATACCAGACCCTGGATGATTTAAAAGCCAGCATCAAAGAGCGGCTCTCAAAAAACCTGGACAAGCGGCTTCGGGATATCAAGGTTAGCAAGATCCTGGAAAAGATTTTAGAGTCCACCCCGGTGGATGTCCCCGAGTCCATGGTGCGGATAGAGCTTGAGTCCCGGTGGCGCGCCCTGGCCCGGCAATTCGGGGCGGACCCGGAAGAGCTTACCCGGTCCATGACCAAAGACGGCCCGGAGGCCAGAGACTCTATTTTCGAAGGCTGGCGGGGCGAGGCGGTAAAGGCCCTCCAAAGCAGGCTCATCGTAGAAACCCTGATCCAGGATCAGGGTTTTGAGGCCGCAGACGAAGAATTGGAGAAAGAATTTGAGACCATGGCGGCCGATTCCGATACCTCAATAGAAGAAATAAAAAAATACTACGAACAGGAAACCGCAAAGGAATATCTCAAAGAAGATATAAAGGAGCGGAAACTTTTTGATCTTTTATTGTCGGAAAATACGATAAAAAAAGGGGAAAAATTGAAATATCTGGACCTTATGTCCAAGAATGGGTAAATTGAATACATGAATGAAAAGATGAATTCCCTGGTCCCCATTGTGGTGGAACAAACCGGGGTTGGCGAAAGGTCATACGATATATACTCCCGGCTCCTCAAAGACCGGATTGTTTTCTTAGATGGGGAAATAAACGATCTTACCGCGGATCTTGTAGTAGCCCAACTCCTCTTCCTGGACGGCCAGGACACGGAAAAAGATATTAACCTGTACATAAATTCCCCCGGCGGTTCCGTCACCGCAGGATTGGCTATATACGATACCATGCAATACGTTAAATGCGGTGTACAGACCATTTGCCTGGGCCAGGCCGCAAGCATGGCTGCCCTGATTCTTACCGCAGGGGCGCAGGGTAAGCGGATGGTACTCCCCTCTTCCCGGGTGCTTATTCATCAGCCCTGGGGCGGTGTTCAGGGACAGGCCAGGGACATTGGGATCCAAGCCAAAGAAATACTCCGTTTAAAGAAGATGACCATAGATTATTTCGCAAAACATACGGGAAAAGATACAGATGTTATCGCAAAAGACATGGAACGGGATTTCTATATGTCTGCCGGAGATGCGGTATCATACGGGGTGGTCGACAGTATTCTGGTAAGGAGTAAACATGGCACGGCTTCGTAGCGGTTCAGGCGGATTTGAACGGTCCTGCTCGTTTTGCGGGAAAAGCGCCGATATTGCCCGGCGGCTCATTGCCGGACCCAATGACATTTTTATCTGTGATGAATGTGTGGATGTGTGCCGGAAAATTCTGGCCGAAGAGGATCACGATCTCTCAACCCAGTTTACCGGCGAAATTCCCACCCCCAGGGAAATCAAAACCTATCTGGATCTATTTATCATAGGCCAGGAAGACGCCAAGAAAGCCCTTGCGGTGGCGGTGTATAATCACTACAAGCGGATTGCCAATCCTGCCAAAGATCCTGATGATGTGGAAATTGAGAAGTCCAATGTACTCCTCATCGGCCCTACGGGAACCGGAAAAACGCTCCTCGCAAAAACCCTGGCGAAAAAGCTTAAGGTGCCCTTTGCCATTGTGGACGCCACCACCCTTACCGAGGCGGGTTATGTGGGGGAAGATGTAGAAAATATACTCCTTAAATTGATCCAAAACGCCGGAGGCAACATTGCCGCCGCGGAACGGGGTATCGTGTATATCGACGAAATTGACAAGATTGCCCGGAAGGGAGAAAATGTGTCGATTACCCGGGATGTATCGGGAGAGGGAGTACAGCAGGCGCTGCTTAAGATCATTGAGGGAACCGTAGCATCGGTGCCGCCCCAGGGCGGACGGAAGCATCCGAACCAGGAGATGATCCGTATTGATACCACAGATATTCTTTTTATCTGCGGAGGCGCCTTTGTGGGACTGGATAAATATATCGAACAACGGGTGGTGCAGCATCCCATGGGTTTCGGCGCGGATGTAAAGGACGGCAGCGAACGAAACCTCCGGGAACTCTACGATAATCTCCATCCGGATGATTTAATTCATTTCGGCATGATCCCCGAATTTATAGGCCGGCTCCCCATCACGGTATGTCTGGAAGAACTCAACAAAGACGATCTCAGACGGATCATCACCGAACCCCGTAATGCCATCGTAAAACAGTACCAGGCTTCTATGGTCATAGATGATGTGAAACTTGAATTTACCGAAGGGGCCATTAATGCCATCGCCGATACGGCAATAAAGCAGAAAACCGGCGCCCGGGGGCTGCGGGCCATTGTAGAACGGCTTATGACGGGTATCATGTTTGAAATCCCATCTATGGAAGGGAGTAAACGGGTGGTCATTACCCAGGAGGTGGTTGAGAAATCCGAACCTCCTGAGATTCATCCGTTGCAGAAAAGCGCGTGAAATCCAAGGGCGCCGCAAAACACGACGGTGTCTCTCGGTTGTTTCAGGCCTTTACAGGCAAAACCGGCGCCGAAGAATTTCCTCTCCTTCCCCTGCGGGATCTGGTGCTTTTTCCTCAAACAGTCATCCCCATTTTTATAACCTACAAAGCAGGCATTGCCGCAGTGGAAGCCGCATTGGGAAAGGATTTCCGGCTCTTTACCGCGTGCCTTAAGGGCCCTGCCGAGAGCGTCGCGCCCCAAGGCAATGAAGCAGCCGTTTCCGGAAGCGGGAGTTCGCCGGCATCCTCCGGAACTGCCGGGATTCCGGAAAACAGGAGGCAAAGAAACAACACGCAGGAAAACAGCATTCCTGCTTCTCTTCCCAATTCCGTATCGCCGGGAAAGACCGGCCGGCTTTTTCCCCAGTCATTGTGGCCCCTTCCTTCTCAAAAACAGAACGCCAGAGTCCTCTATGCCGGCACGGGAAGCGGCGATACCTGGCGGACAGGAACCGTGGTACGGATCGTGCAGCACCTCAAGCTTCCGGATAATACCTACCGGCTGGTGCTACAGGGTGAATACAGGGCGAATATTGTCTCGACGCAGGAACAGAAAGACTACGGGGTAGTAAAAATAGTCCCCATTACCGCCGTGGGTGTTACGGATCTTTCAAGTCCGGAAATCGCAGCCCTGGCAAGAACGGTGCAGAAATCCTTTGCCCAGTACGCGGAACTTTCGAAAAAGATAGGGGCGGAAACCCTTACCGCCGCAGACAGGACCGAAAGCCCGGAGCGGCTTGTAAATCTTATCGGCAACACCCTTTCTGTCAAAGCCGAACGAAAAATAGAACTCCTAAGCATTGAGGATGCAAAGACCAGACTGGAAAAAACCCTTGAAATGCTGGAGCTGGAAAATGAAATTTTCGGAATACAAAAAAACATCAGCGGGAAAGTTAAGAGCCGCATGGAAAAAACCCAGCGGGAATACATTCTTCACGAACAGTTAAGGGAAATCAACAAGGAACTCGGAAAAGAAGGGGCGGAGGATGAATTTGCGGATCTGGAAAAGGCCATTGTGGAAAGGCGCCCCCCGGAAGAAATTCTTGCCAAAGCAAAAAAAGAACTTAACCGGCTCCGAAAGCTCCAGCCCTTCTCCCCCGAAGCGGGGGTTATACGGGGGTACCTTGAATGGATCTCCGATCTCCCCTGGGGTGAATATTCAAGTGAAGCCGGGGCCGAACAGGGGGATCTTACCGCAGCGGAAAGGATCCTCAACGAAGATCACTTCGACATGCACAAAGCCAAGGAACGGATCCTGGAATTTATTGCTGTCCGGGAACTTACCCAACGGGAGAACAAAGAGGCGGGGATAAAGGGCCCCATACTCTGTTTCGTGGGACCTCCGGGAACAGGAAAGACAAGCCTTGGAAAGTCAGTAGCCCGCGCCCTGGGCCGGCGTTTTGTCAGGATTTCCCTGGGAGGCGTCCGGGACGAGGCTGAAATACGGGGACACCGGAAAACCTATGTGGGGGCATTGCCCGGAAAAATCATACAATCCATGCGTAAGGCGGAAGTTAGTAATCCTGTTTTCCTGCTGGACGAAATAGATAAACTGTCCAGTGATTTCCGGGGAGATCCGGCTTCGGCGCTGCTTGAGGTTTTAGATCCGGAACAGAACGTAAACTTCTCCGACCACTACCTGGAAGTCCCCTACGATCTTTCCAAGGTACTCTTCATCGCCACGGCAAATTCCCTCCATACTATCCCCTACCCGCTCCTTGACCGTATGGAGATCATCGAAATTCCGGGCTACGGTGAAAATGAAAAGCTGACTATAGCCCAGCAATTTCTCGTTCCTAAGGAACTGAAAGAAAATGGTCTTTCCTCCGCCCGGATCAGTTTTAAAGATGAGGCGATCCTGGAGATTGAGCGTTACTGGACTATGGAAAGCGGAGTCCGATCCCTGGAACGGGAGATCGCCCGGTGCGCAAGGCGCATTGCCCGGGGAGCAGTGGAAAACGGCTACGGGGCGGATCCGGAAAAGCCCGTTAGTTCCTTCAAAAAAGAGGTACAAAGGGAAGATCTGGAAAAACTCCTGGGAAGACGGAAATACAAAAACGATGTGGTTTACAAGGAAGCCCGGGTTGGGGTCTCTTATGGTTTAGCATGGACCGAAACCGGGGGCACCATGCTGCCGGTAGAAACAATACGCTTCGAAGGCCATGGGGATCTTATTATGACCGGGAACCTGGGAGACGTTATGAAGGAGAGCGCCCGTATAGCCCTTTCTTTTTTACGGAGCGTTCAAGACCATTACACTTTTACTGTTGATGATATCGGTAAAACCGATTTTCACATCCATGTGCCCGAGGGGGCTATTCCCAAGGACGGTCCTTCCGCAGGCATTACCCTGGCATCCTCCCTGCTTTCAACCCTTTGCGGGACTGCGCCAAAACCGGCCATTGCTATGACCGGAGAACTCACCCTTACCGGACGGGTGCTCCCCATCGGGGGCCTTAAGGAAAAGCTCCTGGCGGCCATACGGAATGGTATGGAAAAGGTATTGCTCCCCGGGGACAACAGGGAAGATTGGGAAGAGCTGGATAAGGATATCAAAGACAGACTGTCCATAGATTTTGTGGAATCCGCAGAGGAAGTCTTTGCCATCCTCTTTAATGAATCAATACTGCAAAAAACAGAGACAAAACGTAAAACCGCCAAAAAGAACGGGAAACCAAAAGCTGTTGCCGCAAAGCCTCTTTCAAAGGGGAAAAAACCGGCTAAACTGCCGCCTGGATAGTGGCTGTTTCCGGCCTTATCGCCGCGATAGCCGCCCTGGTATCGGCAATCGCCACGCTGTTTATCGTCAAATAATCCCGCCGTTATTTCCCCTGACAGCGGATGCTTTTAGTATGGTATTAGTAATGATGGACGGGTGTGGCGAACACGGCTTCCGCCGGGCGTACTCCAATTGCGGGGTCCAGAAGGCGAGGAGATAAGGAATAAGGAAGCTGGTGTCCTCTACGGCGGTCGAATTATCTGCAATTCCTTATACAGTAAACACTTACCAAAAGCGGCTGAAGGGAGTCGAACCCTCGTCTCCAGCTTGGAAGGCCCTCATTCTCCGACTACCGCCTCTTTCTCTAATTCTTTGTATAGCAAGTAATTACTTGCCAGATAACGACTTACGACAAAACCGATGGCACATTATAGCCCGTCTATATTGCCTATATCGTGTATATCCTGTATAATTCTTGCACGAAACTGGCCCGATTTCAAGAGGGAATTTTGAAGAAACATGAGGCTTTGAAAGCTCTCAAACAGGTTATAGCCTCCGAGCCGTGGCTGTCAATCGAAGGACTCCATTCATTCGAGTTTTTCAAGGGAGATGCTGAAGAAGGCAAGGATAACTTCGGAAAAGAGATGACTGGCAAGGAGTTCACGAATAGCCTGGCGGGGCTGAGGAGAGGGCTAGGCCTTTATTGGCAAGAGTTCGCCGGGGCGTGTGCCCTGCTGGAAGGCATGGGCAAGATAAAGGCAATAAACAGGCGGTATTCGAGTTACGGCTTAAAACACCTCTTCGAGAAAGAGACGGGATACCTGCCCAACGGGGTACTCATTGCCGCCGCGATACATTGCGGATTCCGGTATAAGGTCTATGATAATTCGCCGAATCCTTGTTTTAAACCCTAACTCCGCTTAATTTAGGGAGTCTATGCCGATTTTTCCGAATAATTTCTGGATTCTTTTGGGGATTTCGCCCCGGTGCCAGACGCCCCTGATCTTAAA
>JAITNM010000250.1 GCA_031290475.1 Treponema sp.
GGTTATGCGGAACCGGAAGTTCCGCTTCGATTAACGTTGCGGCCACAGGCCGCACAAACAAATGGTTATGCGGATATAGCGCCGAATTCTCCAAACACGGCGCCTATCTTTCCCAATACACAGTTTTTCGCCTTAAATGCAGCGGAAGGCCCCGGATCCGAAAAAAACTTTTCCTTTTCCACAGAAGCCCTTTTTGGCGTTATTTACGGTCAGGGGCAAGAAATCGTTTATAATGCTGATGCCGTTACCTACCTGAGCGAATTACTCTGGGATATAAAGCCGCTTTTCTATGCCGGCGCCGCCCTGTTCTTCAGTCTGGAGCCTCCCTCCTGGCCCGTCGGCCTTTACACCAATCTTTTGATAAAGACGGGCTTTTCCGGCAGGTCGGGCGATATGGAAGACCGGGACTGGATAAGCACTCATCTGGTTGATCCAAACGGCGATTATTTCCTAACCCATTATTCGAAACACGATAACTATATACGGGGGGGCACCTGGTTTTTCGACGGAGACCTGGGAATATCGTTCCCGCTAAAGCCCGGCAACACCTTTGACCCGGAGCTCTCTGTTTTCTGCCGGGTAAGCTATATGGATTTACGATGGACTTCTGAGAATGGTTATCTCCAGTACGGCTCTAAGGATGAATATGGCAAAATCATACGGAACGGCGCCGATCCAAAATATCCCTACACCCAGAAAGGCGATCCCAATGAGGAATGGAAAGATACCTTCGCGAAAGAATATCTTGACGGACCCGCAATCCAATACTCGCAACGCTGGTTCCTTTTTTCGCCGGGGATTGCTATTGATCTCGCGGTAGCGCGCTTTCTCTCGCTGGGCGCTTCCTTTACGATAACCCCCCTCCTGCGGGCGGATGCCGAGGATATACACTTCAAAATGGGCACACAATACAACGATTATCCCCAGGGCGGACTGGCCCTGGAGCCCCAGGTACGGGTAGTTCTTTTCCCGGCTTCCCCCTTCTCTGTAACCCTAAATGCATCCTACCGCTCTATATCCGGCGCCAAAGGGGAGACATGGCAACGGAATTACAACACACAATCGACTCCCATCCTGGTAGGCGCCGGGGGCGCGGGTTACCATGCCCTAGATGCCGGAATTTCCCTCAAGATAAACTTTTAAGGCGCTTAACAGTTTCCGATCCGAGCCGGCAAAATCCAGTTTTTCAATTTCCGCAAGGCCGGCCCATTTCCAGGCGGTATGTTCGGAGAGCACAAAGTCAAAATTTTTAAAATTGATAAGGTAGGCCCGGAGTTCACGGGTAACGCCCTTGTGTTCAAAGGAAGACGAGGCCACACAGGGACCCACCGTTACCGCCGCCCGGAATTCTTCCTCAAATTCCCGAACCAGGGCTTCGGCATCGGTTTCCCCTTCTTCGGCCTTACCCCCGGGAAATTCCCACTTCTCCCCAAGCTCTCCCCCGGGAACACGGCGGGCGATAAGAACTTTGTTCCCCCGCACCGCGATACCGGCAACGGAAACACTACTCACAACAGGCCCGGAAGGAGCAAATTTTGTAAGTATTGCGGGTAAAAACAGGCCGTTTCCAAGCTAAGCACGACAGGCTCCTAGAGCAGCAATACCGCGGGGAAAAGAAAGTGGAGCGCCGCCGCGGCAAGAGCCGCAAAACCCGCCACTTTTTTATGAGCCAGCAAAAAGGAACCGATACCGGCAGACCGGCCTTCTTCCAAAACGCTGTGATCGTGATAGAATTCAAATATCAGAATAAACCCCGCCACAAGACCGGTAACAGCGGGGATGATGTCCCCGATGACGGGAATATCCCCTTGGGTTGCGGAGAGTATCTTGAGAAGCCCCATAACCGCGGTAAGGACACCCAGAATCAGGCGAAAGGATTCGTTTTTTAAAAATACCGGTACCTTGGAATTCCCGAAGTCAGCGGAAAGGCCTTCACCGCTTTCCGTATCACCCGCGGATTCCGAAACCAGGAGAAACCCCGCTATTGCATTGAACAGTATCGATAAAAGATAAAATTGTATCATGCTGTTACCAGTCTAGCATATCCCAAAAAAAAATAAAAGGGGGCGGAGCGGCAATGCGGAAATTCTCAATTTAAAAGATACGGGCGCATTTTTTTGCGCTAAAGCGCCAAAAAACCGGGCTTTCCGCTTGTATCTTTTGCCGCCTCCGGCGTCAAAAGGATACCGCTTCAATCCCTTGCGCGGCTCCCTCATGCGGACGAAAATCGCTTTAACTATTCAGTCGGGTAGCAGCAAGCTGCTACCCCCCTATAAAAACACTACAAAGTGAGTTTTTATAGGGCATATTTATTGACCGAGGGGGTTTACACCCCCTCCTCTCGAAAAAAACTGCGTTTTATTTCGAGCTACCCCCACTAAGCCATTACTCACATACGATCGACTGAATAGTTACAAATCGCTTTAAATTTGGGTAACTACTCAGGTACCCCGTCTTTTACTATAAAATATAGGCAAAACTACAAATATCTCAAGAATTTTTTACCTCAAAGTCGAATAAGGAAGGACCATTTCATAGCTTCTCGTTTCAACTTCTTCGACTGCGGACACGAAAGTGTCCGATTCGACTTTGCGGTTAATTTTTAATGAAATTAGGCGAAGATTTC
>JAITNM010000099.1 GCA_031290475.1 Treponema sp.
TTTGGCTTTCAAACAATTCCCGGCTTACCATGGAAACCACCTGAACCTTCTTCTTGCTCCCCGCCGCAGCTTCCAGGGCAAGATTTACCTCAGAACCGGTGGCGATTACTACCACATCACTCTTACCGCCTTCGGCTTTCTTTACAATGTAAGCCCCGGTCTTAAGGGTGTTCTTCCAATCCGGATCTTCCTTGGCATAAACCGTCAGGTTCTGCCGGCTCAAGACCAGGACCGCTGGGCCGTCATTCCGGTTCAGGGCAATATTCCAGGCCTCGGCGGTTTCCTCGGCGTCCCCGGGGCGCAGCACCAGTACATTGGGGATGGCCCGCAGGCTTGCCAGATGTTCAACAGGCTGATGGGTTGGACCGTCTTCCCCGACAAAAATTGAGTCGTGGGTAAACACGTAGATCACCGGCAGTCTCATCAGCGCGGAGAGCCGCAGGGCGGGACGAAGGTAGTCGGCGAAAACCATGAAGGTGGCGCAGAAAGCCTTTAATCCTCCGTGGAGGGTTATGCCGTTGGAAACAGCCGCCATGGCGAATTCCCGAATACCGTAGTGAATGTACCGCCCGGCCCGGGAAGACGCGGAATAAGTCCCGGCATCTGCGGGAAGTCCCACGGCATTGGGGCCCTTGAGATCTGCGGCGCCCCCGACCAGATTGATGTTTGCCGCCGCCAGGGCCTGAAGGGCCTTGTTCCCCGCAGTACGGGTAGCGATCTTGTCGCCTATGGCAAAAGAGGGGAGCGCGGCGGGAAGGGGCTTCCCTGAATAGAAACTGTCCCACTCCTTCCGTTTTTCGGGATTTTCCTTTGACCATGCATCGAATTCAGTTTCCCAGGCTTTACGAACGGCGCTCCACTGGGCTTGTTTGGTTTTGAAATAGAGGCGCGCCTCCGGGGCAATGTAGAAATCCCCTTCCGGCCCTGGGGGAATACCCATGTCTGCCCGGGCTGCGGCAATTTCCTCGGGCCCCAGGGGTGCGCCATGAATATCGGCGGTGTTCTGCTTTTTCGGGGCCCCCTTTCCGATAACAGAGGTGAGCATAACGATACTCGGCTTTCCGGCCTCCGCCTTGGCCTGGGAAGCGAGTTTTTCTATTTCCTCAAAATTGTACATGGAACCCCGGAGTACCTGCCAGCCGTAGGCTTCGTAGCGTTTTGCCACGTCTTCCGTAAAGGCAAGATCGGTACTGCCGTCAATGGTGATTTTATTTGAATCGTAAAAAACAATAAGTTTCCCCAGCTTGAGGTGTCCGGCCAGGGAACTGGCTTCCGAGGAAATCCCTTCCATAAGACAGCCGTCGCCAACCAGGGCATAGGTGTAGTGATCCACAATTTTCCGTTTATCCGTATTGAACCGCCCCGCCATCATGGTTTCCGCAATAGCCATGCCTACGGACATGGCTATCCCCTGGCCCAAGGGGCCGGAAGTGGCCTCTATCCCCGCAATAAGCCCGTATTCGGGGTGGCCCGCGCAGGCGGACCCGATTTGGCGGAAATTCTTGATATTATCAAGGGAAGCGTCTTTATACCCCGCCAAGTGAAGCAGGGAGTAGAGGAACATAGAACCGTGTCCGGCTGATAATACAAAACGATCCCGGCCGGCCCAATCAGGCGCCCCAGGGTCTTGCTTTAGGAGCTCCCCATATAAGAAAGCGCCCAGTTCCGCCGCGCCCAGGGGCAGTCCGGGGTGCCCTGAATTGGCTTTTTGAACTGCATCCATGGTTAACGCCCTTACCGTAAGGGCGATCTTTTCCAAAGCTTTGGTGTCCATCAAATTCTCCGTTGCTGTGCGCCTCTAAAAACCCAATCGAATTTTTTAGGCGCCTGTTTAAAATCTATAGTACACATACTATTAAAGAATAATTTTGCTGGTGATTTGCCGCGCTGCCGTCCTGGCGCAGGGAGGGAATTATTTCACCCCCCGAATAGGCAAAATGATACGGTGTTGAAGCGCCGAGTATTTTTTCGGCGATCTCATGTTCCGCCGTTTCAATGACCCCCAAGGCCCAGAGACGGGACACGCAGGAATAAATAAGGCAATTCTTAACCGATCCGTCTTCTTTTTTTGCCGCGGCCATAGTTTCTTTTATGATTTTTTCCGCCGAAGATTCTACCTTGGCAGCGCTGATGGTGGAAAAAGCAACTTTAGAATTAACCGGCGCCGTACCTGCCAGGATAAGATCGCCTTCCGCTGTCCCGAGCATGGTTGCCCGGATCAGGCGGCTTCCGTCTTCCGGGTAAAGAACCACCGGCAAGTTATCGACCATTTTACTATTTCCCGCCTCAATAACGCCCACAGACTCCAGGTATTTTAACGCGGGCATACCGTCTATACATTGCATAATATTCCGGGTTGCCTTGGTGACAACGCCCTTGTCCCGGCTGATAATTTCATCATCCACAGAAACAGTAAAAAAACTGGGGTTTACTTCGCCGGCCAGGGCTACCAGAACTGCTGTCGAATGATTCCCCACGCCATTAAAAATGGTGGAAGACTTGACAAAGCCCGGATCGTCGGAAATTGAAAGGGTGCCGAATTGGGGGATCCCGCCGGAAAGCGCGTCCACCTGGGCGACAAATTCATCCCCCCCTACATGCCGGGTCAGCGGAAAAAAGGTCAGCAGCAGAGAAGGCTTCCCGGAAAGTTTTGAAGTAACCTGGCTGTACAGTTCCGCAAGGGGTCCTTCCAGATCCGTTTCTACCGGAGAGGATACTCCGGCGGCAAATTCGACGTCATCACTGGTCAGGACTGTAAGAGTCAGTCCCATATCACTAATAAACCCCGGAACACTGGAACTTACCGTGGTTACCCCGGCTATATCAAAGGGCAGCTTTGCAGCCAGCGCCTGGATAACTCCGCTGTCAATAAACTCATAATAAGCATGGACAAGTCCAATAGAGTTTTTCAGCAGTTGATTCGACAAATCAAGTTTATCAAGAATCTCCGAAACCGCTATATCCACATAATCAATTTCTTCCGTATAAGAGGTTATCATTTTTATCATAAATACACTCCTCTAAACCCTGGTATTATAAAATTGTATCAGAGGATCCCCGGTTTGACAATTATTGAAGGCTCTTTTTCTTTAATGAATCGGTCAAGTTAGAACTATACCCATAAAACACGCCGAAAACCCCGATGCTTTCAACGTGTCCAGGTTTGCTCAATTTCTGTGATGGCCTGGGTTATTGCTTCTTTTGGGGCGCGGCTTTCCAGAAGGGCCCGGAAATCGCTATGCTGGCAGAAGTAATTTATCCGGGAAAGGGTATGGAGATGCTGCTTTGCCGAGGCGGAGACAATCAGGATAAGGGTCCGAACCGGTTCGCCATCCAGGGCATGCCAGCCCACCGGCGTTGCCGGAAAGGCAATGGCTACGAACTGAAGGCCGGTTTCGGTAACCAGGGGATTGCGCGGATGGGGCAGGGCAATACCGCGGCCTACCGCAGTGGTCATCAGGGCCTCCCGTTCCAGCACCGCCTTTAAAAGCTCCCCACGGTTGACCGCCCCATCCAGGGAGGGGGGAAGTTTCAGCATATCTATCAGGCTGGTGAGGGCTTCCCGGGAATTGTTTCCGGGAAGCTGATAATACACCCCGCCTCGGCCTACCAAGGTGAAAAGGCTGTCATCTTTATATTCTTCCATATAAGAACTCCTTAAATATCAGCTAAACGGCGGTTACATTCCGCAATATCAAAGGTATTGGTCTCTAATTCCCCTTTGACCCGAAGATCCCGGGAAGCCAGGTACTTTTTATACTCCAGAGGGCCATGCGCCGAAGCAGGAGGCGCCGCCTTCTCCCCTGCCGTACAGCGGATCATCAATTTTTCTTCGTTTCCCCCGGAGGGGGCCTCGCCGGGCTGCTTAGTTCCCAACGGGCAGGCGGTTTTATTAGAAAGGACTTCGCCCTGCCCTGCCAAAAAGAGAATCTTTACCGTCCAAAGACTTCTGTCCTCGTAGGATAATTCCCGAATCCCCTGACCGAACAGTTCCCCAAGGGTATCTTCATCGGTGAGGGGTTTATTCTGGGGCTTGAAAAGATGCCGGGCCCCCTCCCAACCGAAAAGCGCCTGGATTATCCGGTGAATTTTACCCAGGGGGGTAGAACCGGGGAGCATAAGCCGGCGCCAAATATCAGTTCCCCCCAGGCTGAACTGAAGGGTTAAACAATCGGTTTTTTCAGAGGGATTATCCTGTCCGGCTGAACCAGCCGGACAATTGGTAAGTACCGGCCCGTGGAGGGGACCGGTTGAGAACGGAGCCTTCCGATCGGTTTTATCAGGAGACGCGGGATCTAGGGCTTTATTTTCACGCTTAACGACCGAAAGACTGTTCCACCGGTAACTATTCAAAGCCTCTTCGATCAATTCTTTAACATCTTCGTAGGTTTCGATCATGCTGTCCAGGGAATTGTCCATGGTATCCAATTCCGTCTCTTCCAAGGGCTCATCCAAATCAAGATCTTCCATTACCAGGGCCGCGTGGCTCTGAATTTGGGAGAGTATCACAAATATGTGTTTGGGAAGCCAGGAAGGATCCACATCGCCTTTAAGGAGCCGGGTTGAAAGCTCAATCACCGCGGTGTGGAGCTCTCCTACCCGCTGGCGTATGGGACCCATACCCAGATCCTTAAAAAGGCTGTAATCCCCGGAAAATTCTTCCAGGGCTTCGGTTACATATTCCGCCAGGGCCATGAGCCCCCGTTCTTCCATACCTATTGAAGGGGGAACAATCCGCTCAACGATCTCCGCGATCTCCCGCTCACTCCAGGAATCCGCGTCCCCATTCCTCCTTGAAAGGGTCTTCTCATTCAGGCTGTCGTTCCCGTTATCCCCCCGGGGGGGGGCCGCGAAACGAAGGGTTGACGACGGGTTTTCGGTCCTGGCGTTCAAATTCCGGTACAAGGCATCCCGTACATAGGACTGGATAACAAATTCCGAAACAGGCACCCCCTTACGGTACAGCAGATTTTCAATATAAGTCCTGTCGGAGACAGACTGGGCCCCTTCCAGGGAATTCCGGTCGGGGATCTCCTTGCCTGCAAACCAGAACCGGGTTTCGATGCCGTAGGCGGCGGTTTCTATGGTATCAGTCTTTTCGTAGAGAAATTCTTCCAGGGAATAGGCCGGGACATCCCGCATCCGGTTTCCTCCGTAATAGTACGCGTAGGCGATCTGTTCATCCGTGGAAGAACCGGGGCCGAGGCGTTCAAAGGAATCGTTAAACCCCAGTTCGGCGACTTCCTGCCAGGCGTAAAGTTCCGATTGGGGCCAGGCGTCTTTTCCTACCCGCTCAAGCTCAAAAGTCCCCTTTTTCCAATCCCTGGTACGGACCACAAACCGGTCCCCGGGCACGAATGCGGTTTCCCGGTAAATACTCCGCATATCCAAGGTATGGACGGATACTTCCGGAGGGTCCTCATAGGGGTCGCTGTTAAAGGCGCTTTCGTTCTCCGGATTATCCCGGGCTATGTATTGGGGGGCGTACTCTTCTCCAAAAATTGTGTAATAGGGGTATAAATCCTCCGGGGACCCTTCGGTAGTGGTGACAGGCACCCGGGAACCTTTCCAAAAAAAGCTGTACTCGTGGGGTATAAGATGGGAATTCGCAAAGGGCACACAACGGTGTCCCGGAATGAGGATACCGTTGAGGAGTTCCAGTCTGGTAGGGCTGATCACAAAACGCAGGGGTTCAAAGTAGCCGCGCCGGGAAACCCAGCGGTTCTCTCCCAAGGAGAAGGCAATGTTCCGGGAATTCATTAATACGGTAATCTCAGAAGCCAAACGGTTTGTCTTATGGGAACCTGAATGGGGGGCTAATAGCCGTACAAATGATACTATATCATCCAGGGTAAAGGGCTCAGTAACACTCTCAAGAAATTCGAAGAAGGCATCTTCTTGGTCCGCAGTCATGTCCTTCTAATATGCCCTAAACAAGAGGTATATGGCAAGGATCTTGTTATCCCAACCGGTATTGGTTTTTAATACACCGCGAAGGGAATTATCTCCCTTACTTCAAGGCGGAACCTGGCCGATACCGCCCACTGCCCGTGGGATATAAAAAACCGGGGGAATTCCGCCAGGGCAATATAGCCCCGCGCTTCCCTGGGCCGGTTTCGCTCCGTTCCCCGGAACAGCGCTTTAAGGCCGGATTTGGCCGCATCCTCCAGGGTAGCCCGTTTTATCCCAATCCAATCCACCGTTACTTCCGCCGTTCCGGCCCCTTCCCCGGCTTCCGGCCCTTTACCGCTCTCGAAGAGGGGGCTGTAGCCCAGGGCCTGCAAGTTCCGGACAGACCCGGACCGCCAGGTTCCCGCCCGCCGTCTCTGGGTATCGGAAAGCCGGTAATCGGCCCACATGCTGAACTTGCCGTCCCGGGAAAACAAGTCGGTGGCGGAAAAGGCAGGATCCCCGAATTTGATGGTTCCCAGGTCTTCAAGCTCAAGGTTTTCAGTAAGACCCCGGGCCTTTTCCCCAATTTCATAATGAAAAGACCAGCCGTAAATCATGGCTGAAAAAAACAAGACCGCCTCTTCCAGCGCCCTCATCCGGGCGGTATTGGCGTCAATTGGCCTGGGATAGGGCGTTCCCCCCGCAATGGCGTAGATCGGCTCCAGATCGATGAGCACTTCTCCCCGCAAAACTTCCTGGGTCGGAACTGAAACAGGCCGGAACAAAAGGGTGAGAAAAACAAACAGGATAAACAGAACCGGCTTTTTCCCCTGGGGCATAATAACTTATCGGATTATCGGAAAGGTATTTTTATCGTGAATTGGTAAAATAGCGCCAGGGATTCATGTTAAAACGGGCCAGGAAGTAGATCCAGCCGAAAGCGAACCCGGCAAGATGGGTAAGATGGGCAACGCCGCTCCTGAGTCCGAAAACCGAGGAGAAAATTTCGAGGGCGGTGAAGCCTAAGACCATAACCGGGGCCCTCAGGGGCAGGATACCCCAGACGTAGAGCACCGCATTGGGGAAGAACACCGCATAGGCCAGCTGTACCGCAAAAAGGGCGCCGGACGCTCCCAAAAGGAATACATTGTAAGAGCCGGTAAGCATGTAGATCCCGAAGGAAAAAACCCCTGCCAAAATTCCGGTGAGGAGGTAGTAAAGCAGGAACTCCTTGCTCCCAATTTGCCGTTCCACCTGGGCGCCGAAGATAAAAAGAGCAAGCATGTTGAACACCAGATGGCTTATCCCGCCATGGGCGAACATATAGGTGAAAAACTGCCAGACAAATCTGCGGCGGATTATCAATATGGGGTTTAACGCCGCATAATAACTTACCTGGGGCATTATCTGCTGGAGTATAAAAACCAGGATATTGATACCAATGATGTAGAGGACCGCATTGTCATAACGGTACCGGAAAGGACGGCGCACTGGATTCATTATAGTATGAATATATCAAAAAATAGTTTTATGTGCCAATACCAGTATGCAATGCCAGTATGCGCCGGTAGTCTTCCGCCGATTCGGCCTGGACCAGGGCGGAGCGCAGGCGGGCCCCGCCGGGAATACCCTTGGTGTAGGCGCAGAACTGTTTCCGCATTTCCCGGCAAGCGGCGTATTCTCCTAGGTCGGGGAGGAGGAGCCTGAGGTGGCGGAAGGCGGTTTCAATCCGTTCGGTCGGGTCAGGAGGCGTATAGGCGCCGTTTGTAAGGAGGGAACGGGTTTCCCGGAAGATAAAGGGGTTGCCCTGTGCGCCCCGGGCGAACATAACGGCGGCGCAGCCTGTTTCCCCCAGCATACGCTCCCCGGCTTCCGGGGAGAAGAGGTCGCCGGAACCAGCCACCGGCACGCTGAGGCGGCTTGCCAGATCGGCAATGAGGGACCAGTCGCTTGCGCCGCCATAGCCCTGGGCGCGGGTGCGGGGGTGCAGGGTGACCAGGGCGGCGCCCGCGTCAACGGCGGCTTTGGCGGCCTCCCGGTAGTTGAGGGAGGCGGCGTCCCAGCCGGACCGGATCTTCACCGTGACCGGGACGCCCCCCAGGGCTTCGGCGGAAGCGCGGACTACGGCGGCCGCGATACGGCCGATCAATGCGGGGTCCCGCATTAGAGCGGCGCCCGCGCCGTTTTTGATCACCTTGGGGACCGGACATCCGCAGTTGATGTCCACGAGATCGGGCTTTAGGGGGGCGAGTTTTAAGGCGGCCCGGTACATGGTATCGGGATTGGAACCGAAAAGCTGGATGGCGTAGCAGGCTTCCCCGCCCCGGAGTACGAGGCGGCCGGTCTTGCTTTTAAGGATGTCGCCGGGCCAGCGAACCATGGCCTCCGCCGAGGCAAGCTCGGTAAAGGTTAAATCCGCCCCATACCCGGCGCAAATAGACCGGAA
>JAITNM010000127.1 GCA_031290475.1 Treponema sp.
AGAAAAGGTGTCCCGATATATTTTGTTGCTCATGGATTGTGGAATTATCCCCATTTTTTCAGCTAAATCCTTAACAGACATACCACGTTCTAAGAGCAATTGTTTGATAATTTTTCCAGCGCCCATTTAATCCTCCTATATGTAGTATCGCATATATGATTATAAAATACAATATTTTTATTAAAAAATAATCAAAAATAAGTAAATTAAGTATTGACAAGTATAATCAATTGTGATTATAATATAATTGAGTATAGGCATAGGGTATTAAATAAACAAATTATTTGCCGCCGCTTCCGCACGGGGGGAGGCGGCTATAGCCTCGTCCAGAATTTTCCGGTTGTAATAATCGATCATCTGCACGGATGTATGCCCGGTCATAGGCTGCAACTCCACCGCCGAAAGTTCCCGGCTCATCCGGGAAACATAAGTATACCGCAAGGAATGAGGGACCAATTTACGCCCGTCTATAATAAAAATATCCTGTTTTTTATAGTCCGTTTCCCGGATCATAATAGGGGAGGGCGGCGCTTCCCCTTTCTTTATCGCGGCTTGTATTTCCCGGTTATGCTTTTTCAGGTCCGTGGCGAGGCCCGCATTTAACAGGGCCTTGTCAAATATGGCCTCGGCGTATTCTGTTCTAAGGGGCTTACCGGCTTCCCGGTAAAAAATGTAATCTTCCGGCTGGAGATCTGAATGTTGATCTAAATAATACCTCAATTTTTCAAGGGTTAAGTCGGATAAAAAAACAATTCTGAATTTAGGATTGTCCGGGGTTCCCTTTTTGTTATAAACCGTTCTTGTTCCGTTTTGCTTGCAATAACCATCCACAATCAAAACTTTTCGGTCAAAAATTATTTGTTTACGCCGTATGCCCCGCACCTCGCTTAACCTTAATCCCGCCGAAAGGCAGCATAAAAAAAACAAAAACATGGTTTCTGAAGGAAAATTCTCGGGAAGAAAAAGCCTGTTCAGCTCGCTTGTTGAAAAAATATCGGCTTTTCGGACATTCCGCGCAAAAGTAGGAAATTTGGGCGGAGTTACCTTTGAATGATGCCAGGGGGCTTCCTGATAGATTTCCCCCAAAACCTGAATGTAACGATTTTTACGGCTCCCGGAACAATTCATTTTTAAAAGCCGTTTTGTCACCATGATAACGGTTAGATCATCAATACAAATTTCTCCAAAATCGGTTATTATTTTACGGATTAGGCCCCGCGCCTCTTTCATGGTATCCATGTCGGTAGACCTTCCTAATTCTTTCCGGCGCTTATAATGGTCGCTGCCGGGAATGTACATATTTTCGGCAATGGTCTTAACCAAAACACGGACGGATTCAGCGTTCCCCGGTCCCCATCCGGGAAGTTCCCTGACAAAAGATTCAGCATCGGACCTGTTTTTGACAAATTTTCCGCATGACTTTTGAATCTCTTTGCCGTTTTTGTCGACAAAATAATAATACCAACGGCGGACGGCCTTGCCATTTTTTAGCTTTTTGGGCTTTTTAAAAACATGATATTCCATAGAATTTCCTTTTTTTACTTGACCTTTACTTGACCTCGGAAGATAAAATAAAAATCTATATTTTTGTAATTCTATGTATAGTAAGGAGTTACAAGTGGAGAATGGGGGATTCGAACCCCCGGCCTATAGATTGCGAACCTATCGCTCTACCAACTGAGCTAATTCCCCAACATCTTCCTTGCGGAAGATGAAACCCTCCCCCGAATACTAATAGGGTATTTTCGATTGTAATGTTTTTTTACCTTTGAATCAAGTCTCTGGGTTAAATTTTGTTTTGAGGCATTAGGGTCTCCGCTGGCGCCGCACTCAGGTTCGGTGCGCCGTGAGCGACAACTGCCTGCGCTTAATCGGGAGGGGTTAGGCTCAGTTCCAGGATGTTCCAAACCCCAGGGCTTTCCTGGCCCACAGACCAAAACCCCACGGAGCGTACCCCCTGGCTGCGGTACATTTCCATCCGAAGGGACAGGGAGAGGTCATCATCGTAATATACGGTGATTTGCAGGGGAACCTCATAGGTAAAGGTGGGGATGCTTTCTTCCCGGCGGACTTCGGTGATCCCGTTTTCCCGCTTGATCCGTTCAATTCCGGAATGGTAAAAAGCCCGGTTTCCGTTTATATTGCCCCAGCTTCTCCCATAAAAGGGGATGCCCATGATGAGTTTTTCCGGACCGATGACGCCCAGAGCGTAGTCCGCCACGGTGCGGCACCAGTTCATGGAAGCCACAGGACCTGGGGCGCTTCCGGACCAGTGTTCATCGTAGGCCATGATCAGGATACGGTCTACCACAGGGAGGATTTTCTGATAATCGTAAACATCGTTCGGCAGGGTCCGGGTCCTAGCGGGGAGGGCGATGGTGAGCGTCTTCCCCCGGAGGCCTTCCCGGAGTTCGGCCAGGAAAGAGCGGAAGCTGTCGCCGTCCCGGGCGGGAACCAATTCGAAGTCAATTTGCAGGCCGTCGTAGGGCTGGGAAGCTTCCAGAAGATCCGCCACCAAAGCACGCCGGGTCCGGCTTTCGCTTTCCAGGGCAAAGTGGGTAAGGCTCCTGCTGTTGCAGACTACTACCAGGTGAACCCGGCCGGAGTAGAAGAAGAGCTTTTTGCGGACAGGAACATCGGTTAATTTACCGTAGCTGTCTATTTCCGCCCCAAAATAACCCACATCGGAAAGGGGAAAATCGGCCTGAAGTTCGGCTTCCCGGCCGGCCACCACGTAACCCCAAATTTCAGCAAAAGAAGAAACAGGAAGAGATTTGAATAACGGTGAATAATCATTGATTTCTTCTTCGGTCTCAAAATCATCCGCTGTATTTATATCCGTGTTTCCATTATCATTTGTCCCGAGGGACGGCCCCGATTGGCATGAGGTGAACAGTAAAAACGCAAGGCAAATTAGGAGAGAAAAGAACCCGATAACCGGCGAAAAGACCCGAAAAAACATTATTTTGTCAACCCTATTATGGAGCATAAAAAAAGTCAAGCGTTCGGACAGTGCTCCGCAGTACCTCTCCGCAATGATTTGACAAGGTTTTAGATAAACATATACTTAATCTATATAATGGAATTCCTGCAAAAATGAAGTTTTGCAGGAACTTCTCTTTGAAAATACGGAAAAACCAGTCTAAAGCTTGGTTTTTGCTTTAATAAGGAAATCTGTATGTTTCGTAAATATCTTTTCACGGTCTGCCTGGTTCTCGGTTTTGCCGGTATGGCTTTTTCCGCTGATTTTCCTCCGGATTTGCTTTTCGGCGCCGATACCGCCGAGGATCTTTACTCCCCGGGATTGGCGGGGAGCGGGGCTTTTTCCACCTCAACCGGGGGGGCGCCGGCAAGCGCGGTTAATCCCGCGGCTGGCGCCGAGGCCCAGCGTATTGTCTTTGACGCAGGGTATTTGGTAATTCCCACCTTTGGAGGGGATCAGGCCATAGGGCATGCCATCAATTTGGGCGCCCTTTTTCCGACTAAATATGCGGTTTTTGGCGGGTCGGTGAATTTTTTGTACAGTCCCTTTGAGGAATTGCTGCCTGACCGGAATGTCAATTTTAAGGGGAACCTGAACGTTGCCAAGGAGCTATACCCGGGCCTGGATATAGGTGTGGGCCTCAACTTTGGTTTTGGGAATGACTGGGTCATTTCGGGAGATCTGGGGGCCCGGTATAACTGGAAAAAGGTGGGAATGTTTGATAATTTTACTACCGCGCTGGTTTTCAAGAGTATGGGGAAGAGCGTGTTCCCCTCGGCCTTTACGCCCCTTTTCGGAATATCCGCCGATGTTATTCACTTGAAGAGCAATGGGGATACCGCGGATCCCCTCAAGGTTTCAGCTAATATTGATATAGGGATCCCTTCCATTCACAACCTGGAAACGAAGCTCGGCGCTACCGTGGTAGTAGCGGAACTGTTTTCTATTTCCTTTGCCTGGGGGCTCAACGGATACGAAAATATCTGGGGCCCTTCTGATATCAGAAAAACCGTAACCCTCCCTTCTGTGGGAGTCGGGGTTAATCTGGTTCTCAAGTCCGGGGGCAGGCGCCTTATGGGCGGCCGGCTTCCCTCAGACGGAGATCTGACCATTCACGCGGCGCTGAAACCTATGTACAGCGGGATCGCCGGTATCGGTTCGGGCATTACCTGGAATGTAGGCGTCCTGGACCAGCTTCCGCCGCGGATCACCGTAGATTATCCTGATATCCAGTATTTCTCCCCTAACAACGACGGACTGGTGGATTATCTGGAATTTCCCATAAAAATTCAGGATCAGCGTTACGTTAATGAATGGTCCTTTGAAATTAAGAACGGCAACGGAGAAGTAGTGCGGACCTACCGTAACAAGGAACTCCGTCCTGAAACCCAGGGGATTAAAAACATCTTCGTCCAGTTCGTTAAGGTCAAGGCCGCGGTGGAGATACCCAATACCCTGAGGTGGGACGGGATCATGGATTCGGGGGAGATCGCCCCCGATGGGGTGTATACTTTCACGGTCAGCGCGTCAGATGACAACGGAAACAGCAGCTCCACAGAGGAGTATCAGGTTGTGGTGGATAATACGCCGCCGGCTGTCAGTATTGCCGAACTTAGCGACAGCGATCGTATTTTCTCTCCCGATGGGGACGGTAATAAAGACACTCTTACTATCGGCCAGTCCGGTTCTTACGAGGATCGGTGGGATGCGGGTATTTACGATGCCGCGGGAAAGAGGGTAAAGTCTTTTGAGTTTTCCAACACTGAGCCTCCGGAAATTACCTGGGACGGTACCGGTGATGAGGGCGTAATTGTAAGCGACGGAGTCTATGAATACCGGATTTCTTCGGTTGACCGGGCGCAGAATTCCGGCGGCGCCTCAATGGGGAACATCCTGATAAGCACCATCCAGCCGGTGGTAAGTATGTTTATCGCCGATGCCTGGTTCTCTCCCAATAAAGACGGCGTCAAGGATACTATGATCCTGAACCTTGGGACGCCGGTTAAAGAGGGGATAGTAAACTGGGAGATCCGGATTAAAAACGCCGGATCCAATGTGGTAAAAAATATTACCGGTTCTCCCTCTTCTATTCCCGCCAGGTTCGAATATGATGGTACGGATAATGCCGGAGCGGTGCTGCCCGAGGGGACGTATACCGCAGAGCTCCTGGTACAATACCGGAACGGCTATGTTTCCACCGCCGTTTCTCCGCCTTTTACCCTGGATATCACGCCCCCGGTAGCCGCGATCCGGGCGGATTACACGGCTTTCTCTCCGAATAACGACGGCAACCAGGACGAGATGATTTTTGCCCAGGAAGGGTCGGAAGAAGCCCTTTGGTTCGGCGAAGTCCGGCAGGGCGGAACCGTGGTACGGACCGTGCGCATGAACGGAAAACCGGACGCCAGGTATGTCTGGGACGGGCTTAATGATTCAGGCAGCCTTGTTCGGGATGGACAGTACAGCTACCAGCTGAGATCCACCGATGAGGCGGGAAACACCGGCCGTTCCAATGTCATAAACTTTACCCTGAGTACCGCGGATACGCCGGTGTTCATTACTACCGACACCCGCTCCTTCTCGCCTAACGGGGACGGTATAAAAGATACTATCGCTATTATACCCCAGCTCCAGGAACGTTCCGGAGTGGCTTCCTACCGCCTTGATATTCTTGACGCGGAAGGAACAGTAGTGCGGAGTTTTGAGGGACAGAACCAGGCGCCTTCTTCAATTTCCTGGAATGGCAGAAACGATGCCAACACCGTTCTGCCCGACGGAACCTACAGCGCCAGGATAGAAGTGCGCTACACCGCGGGAAACCAGCCTACGGCAGCGTCCCGCCCCTTCATCCTGGATACCGTTGCTCCCTCGGCGGAGATCTCCGCTCCCTTTACCCTCTTCTCTCCCAACGGAGATGGGAGGCGGGACTTTATCCCCATGAGCGTTACTACCGATGGGGATGATGACTGGCTGGCGGTTATTACCGGCAGGGAAGGCAATGCTATCCGTACCTGGTCCTGGAAGGGAACCGCGCCGGAAATCAACTGGGACGGTTCCGATGAGGCGGGGAACACCGTAGCCGATGGGAGTTACACCCTGACGGTGAGTTCTGTCGATGAGGCGGGGAACAGTTTCCGCGGGACCATCGACAATATCCAGGTGGACGCCAGGACGCCCCGGGTATTCCTCACATCCTCGGGAACGGGGATTGCCCCCAAGGACAGGGCTTCGGCGGCGGCAATCAGGCTCGGTTCCACCCTCTCCATTAAAGACGGGATTGAGTCGTGGAAACTGGAACTGAAAGACGAATCCGGGGCGGTACTGAAAACCTTCCCGGAACGGAACAACCTCACCGCCTCCCCTCCGGAAACCATCAATTGGGACGGCCGGGACGACAACGGAGTTGTCAGGGAAGGAAAATACACCCCGATACTTACCGTGTCGTATCTTAAAGGCGACATTGTTACTGCTCAGACCCAGCCTGTTCAGGTGGACGTAACAGGTCCTATACTGACCTTTGAATGGGAGCCTGAATATTTCAGCCCCGACAATGATGGTGTGGATGACGAGCTCATCATGTTCTTAACTGCCCAGGACGCTTCTCCCCTTGCTAACTGGAGCCTGGAGATCCGTGAGCCCCAGCTTGACGATCCTTCACGGCCCCCAACGCTGTTCTACCGTCTCGAAGGCAAGGGCGCTCCTGCGGAAAAGATCGAATGGGACGGCAGGAGCAATAAACGGGAACTGGTCCAGTCCGCGACGGACTACCTCTTCATTTTCAAGGCTGCGGATATTCTGGGGAATGAGTCCTCCCTTGAGGGGCTCATAGGGGTGGACGTCCTGGTGATCCGCGACGGTGATCGGCTTAAGATACAGGTGCCTTCGATCACATTCCGGGCCAATGCGGCGGACTTTAACAATCTGCCCCAGGCTCAGATAGATAACAATAACCGTATTCTGAGGCGTATTGCCCAGATCCTCAACAAGTTCAGGGATTACCGTGTGCAAATTGAAGGTCACGCGAATCCTACGAGCCACCCGGTTCCGCCTGCCGAAGCGGCAGGCGACCAGACTTTGAGCGAACAGCGCGCCAGGGCCACGGTGGACTTCCTGGTAGGTTTCGGTGTTTCCAGGAGCAGGCTCTCCGCCACCGGTAAGGGAAGCACCGAGCCGATTATTAAGTTTGAGGACCGGAACAATTGGTGGAAGAACAGGAGGGTAGAGTTTATTCTAATCAAGTGAGCGGTTCAACGCTGATCCGCGTCAAGTTGATCCGCGTTGCCGCTTTAAAACCCGATGGATAGTCCCTTTCCCAGGGCGTTTTTCATAATGGCGGCGGTGAGGGCCCTTGTCTCCCCTTCGGCTGTCTTGTCCATGGTTACCCGGATTAATTGGGCAGGTTTCAGTTTTTCCGCCGCGCTAAGCCAGCGCCGGGCGCCGGGGCCTATGGGAAGGAACTCTCCTGCCATATCGGGGGGAACGAGTTCCCGGTTTTCCTCAGAGAGCCCCGCACAGGAAGCGCAAATAACGGAACCCTCCCGTTCCGAATACCACAGGATTTCTGTTTTTCCGCCCGGGGATGATCCTTTTCCAAAAGAAGTCCCCGGCGCCGGGAAATTTTTTCCGCAGGAGCTGCAGCGGAGGAGATCCGGTTTAAAGCCGAGAATATCAGCCCAGTTCCACAGAAACTGTATTATAAGCCGGCATGAGCTTTCTTCGCCGGCATTCTCCAGGGCATCCAGGGTGTCCCCGGCCAGGGAAAGGGCGTCTTCCCACTGTCCGCCGCCGCCGTGGGAGGCAAGGATAGTCTCCGCCACCAGGGCCGCAGCCATGGTGCGTTCATATTTTTCCCGAAGGCCCGGCCGCCAGGAAAGGACATCAAAATCCGTGACTTTAAGGTAATCCTTTACGGGGTCCCGGTATATCCAGAGCGTCCCCTGATGATACGGAGCGGTGTGGGAGCGGAGTTTGCTCTTGGGGCCTCCGAAAACTGTGGCCCTGAGGAGGCCTTCTTCTATGGTGAGAAAACTGATTTCCCGGTTTGACTCCCCTGTAGGCCGGGTATGGAGTATTAAGGCAGTATAGGTTCTGTTCCGGTTCATGGTTTAGGATTACTGCTGCGATTGCAGTCTCTCTAACGTGAGGGCATAGGCTTTGCTCTTTCGGGCCTGATCGTATTTTTTCTGTCTCCGTTCAGGAAGACTTTCGATAGGACATTCCTTAAAGCCCAGGAGTTCAAACCAGTCCTGGGTTTTGGTCGTGAGGACGAAGACCCGGCGGAATCCCTGTTTTGAGGCCCGGTCGATAAGGTAGCGCACGAGCCGCCTGCCCAGGCCTATGTCCGCGTAGGCCGGGTCCGTGGCAATGGCGGCTATCTCCCCCTGGCCTTCTCCCCAGTCGTGGAGGGCGCCGCACGCGTGGATCGAGCTGTCGATCTCGAAGACCGCATAATCCTCTTTCTTCTCCTGTATGTCTCCTGCCCGCCTCTGGAGCAGCATTCCCTGTTTCATCAAAGGCTCCATGATGCGCAGTATATCTGCGATGTCTTTGGTTTTAAGGGGCCTTATGGATTCGTATTCATCGGCATAGATCATGGTACCCGAACCCAGATTGGAGAAGAGTTCCCGCAGTACCGAGCCGCTTTCCCTGGCGTCGATGAGGTGTACCCGCTCAACTCCCGTCTTTGAGGCCCCCAGGGCCAGCTTTAGCTCGCTCCGGACTTTTTTCATAAACGGTAGTGTTTCTGTCCGGGCTGAAACAGCTTTCAGGATTTCTTCCGCCTCCTGGGGCGTAAGCCGGGTGATCCGTCCGTTTTCCCCAACTGCCCCAGGGGGTATCCCCGCTCCTTCCAGAGCATCGGCCTTAAGCCCGTCGTGTACAGAGACGATGAACAGTTTTACCGCCCCCAGGGCGCTGGACGCCGCCAGGGCGATTTCGTCACTGGGCAGGTTGTACGGCCTTCCGGCAGGGCTCCAGCCTATACAGGGCAGTATGGGTACCATCCCAAGGCCGAGGATCTTGACGATAGAATCGGTAAGCACCTTTTCTACACAGCCTGAGTTTTCCATGTCCGCGCCGTCTACTACGCCGAGTCCCCGGGCGCGGACAAAATTGCCTATTACCGCTTCCACCCGGTCTGCGGAAAGACCCGTCATGAGCCGGTTTGCCACGTGAAAAGCCGCCATCTCCACAAAGGGCATGGCGGAAGCCGAGGTGATCCGGGCGTCTCTTAAGTAGGTTGAAACAATATCGTATTCCTTGAGCACCGAATCGATCCGTTCTTTGGCGCCTGGTACAATTACTACACGGAACCCGGTTTTTGAGAGAAGGGCCAGATCTCGCATCAAGATGGGAAAAGAGGGATCTTCCAGCACCGGGAAATCAATCTTGAAGACCATGGTGGAGCCCGCAAAACGGCTTTGGTAGTGAAACGCTTCCCGTATTAAGGCTACCTGGGAAGAATCGGTATTGTCCATGATTAGAACAGTACTTCTGTGGCGCCGATTTGCCGTATCATGAGGGTTGTTACCACATTTGGACCGAATACCTTTTCCATTTCCTTCTTATAGGAAGAAAGGGCCTGGAGGGGTACATAGGCCTGGATAACGCCGGCAAAACCGCCGCCGTGAACCCGGGCGCTCCCCCGGTTGGCGAGGAAATTCCGGCTTAGCGCCAGGGCCAGGGCGATTCCCTGTTCGGAAGGATTCTTTGGGGAGTAGATATTCTGCAGAAGTTCCCAGGAGGAATTTCCCGATTCTGTAACCAGGTTCAGGTAACGGCCTAAGGCCCCCTGGCGTTCGTAGCTGTCGTCCAAAAGGGTATTGGTTCTTTCCAGGGCGGAACGCATATCGTCCACCCGGCTGTTTTCGCTGAAGAAGTGGAGCGAGCGCAGTATGGCCCGGTCCCCCAGCTTTTTCCGTATTTCCTGCGCCTTTTCCAGCACATCGCTGCGGTAACAGTCCCGCAGCTCCGTCTTCCCGAAGCAGGCGGCTACGGCCCTCATTTCATTGGGAATAGATGCGTAATCATCGGTTAAATCCGCGTGGCTTCCCCCGGTATTCACTACGCAGAGGGCGTAGCCCAGCGAAGCGAGGTCAAACTTGATTGGGGTAACCAGAGGATTTGCCGCGTCCTTAAAGTCGAGGGCCACCGCTCCTCCGAAGGCGCAGGCGATCTGATCCTCCAGCCCGGAGGGTTTGCCGAAGTAGTTATTCTCCGCCTTCTGTCCGATTTTGGCCAGTTCCACCGGGGGGCGCCTGCCCCCGCCGTAGAGACAGTCAAAAATTTTGGCAATCAGCACTTCTACCGCCGCAGAGGAGGAAAGCCCGGACCCGGCAAAAACAGTATTACTCGCATTTGCGGTAAACCCCCGGACCGCCGTTCCCTGACCGGCGAATTCCGCCGCGATTCCCCGAATCAGGGCCTCGGTGCTTCCCTTTTCCGCTTCTTTTACCCCAAGATCTTCTGAGCCGTCGCTCTTCAAAAGATTTACCACCGCATCGGGGTACCCCAGGGACCGGAATATAACAAGCCCGTCTTGTCTGGGGGCCGCGGCTGCCGCGGCGTCAAGCTGAATCGAGGCTGCCAGCACCTTGCCCCGGTTATGATCCGTGTGGTTCCCCCCAAGCTCGGTACGCCCGGGGGCGCTGAAAAGCCGGGGCGGCAGGGCCGTTTCGGGGAATTCCCGGATCGGCGTTTCTTTGGAAGGTCCCCGCTCGCCCCGGGCGGGTTTTTCCGCAAAGGCGGAAAAACCTTCAATTAAAGCCCTGTACCGTTTATTGGCCTCTTCAATGGTATCTTCGCCGTAAAGAGCTTGAAAGTTTTTTTTCGCTTCTTCGGAATCGATCTTGCTCAATAGGTCTTTTCCGGTCATAGAAAACCCCTCCTGTTAATCGACATTAAGGCAACCCCCCGTTTTGTTTAGTACCGAGGTCAGACCCCGCCGGAAATTGCAGTCTGGGCCTGTTCTTCAAGGAGTTTTTTAAATTCTTTCTCGTCCAAAGTTTCTTTTTCCAGGAGCCTTGCCGCGATCCTTTCCAGAAGCTCCCTGTTTCCCTGGAGCTGTTCTTTAACCAGGTCATAGCGTTTCTCTATCATCCGGGCGATTTCTTCGTCAATGTACTGCTGAGTCGCTTCCGAGTATTCCCGGTGGAACATCGGCTCCTGAGTTGCCTGGCCGATCATTCCCGCCCCCCGCTGGGTCAGGGCGACATGCTTGAACTGGCTGGACATGCCGTAGTCGGTGATCATCTTTCGGGCAATGTCCGTGGCCTTGGTAAGGTCGTTGGCGGCGCCGGTGGAAATTTCGCCAAACACAAGCTCTTCCGCCGCCCTGCCGCCCATGAGTACGTCGATCTTCCCCAAAAGTTCATCTTTGGTGATCACATAGCGGTCTTCCAGGGGCATCTGCAGGGTATAGCCCAAGGCGCCGAAACCCCTGGGAATAATCGATATTTTTTGTACCGGATCCGAGTTCGGGGTAAAAGCCGCGGTTAAGGCATGACCGGTTTCGTGGTAGGCGATGACCCGGCGCACCTCCTCGGACATGACCCGGGTTTTCTTTTGGAGGCCCGCCACGGTTTTTTCTATGGCCTCCTCAAAATCCTGCTGTTCTACGAGCCGCCGGCTGTTCCGCACCGCCAGGAGGGCCGCCTCATTTACGATGTTTGCAAGGTCCGCCCCTACGAATCCCGATGTGCTTCGGGCAACGGCGGCCAGATCCACCGCCGGCGAGAGTTTTACCGCCTTAGCGTGAATGCGCAGTATTGCTTCCCGGCCGTTTAGATCCGGCCGGTCTACCAGTACCTGCCTGTCGAAGCGGCCGGGCCGGAGCAGGGCGGGGTCCAGCACATCGGGGCGGTTTGTGGCCGCCAGAATTATGAGGCCCGAAGTGCCGTCGAAACCATCCATTTCAACCAGGAGCTGATTCAGGGTCTGTTCCCGTTCGTCATTTCCCCCGGCAATGTTATTGATCCGGCTTTTGCCGATGGCGTCCAATTCGTCTATGAAAATGATACACGGCGCCTTTTCCCGGGCCTGCTTGAAAAGATCCCGTACCCTGGCGGCGCCGACGCCGACAAACATCTCCACAAAGTCCGCGCCGCTCATTCTGAAAAAGGAGACCCCCGCCTCTCCTGCCACCGCACGGGCAAGCAGGGTCTTTCCCGTACCGGGCGGACCCACCAGGAGCACCCCCTTGGGGATTTTCCCCCCTATCTCGGTGTACTTTTTCGGGTTTTTCAGAAAGTCTACCACCTCTACCAGTTCTTCCTTGGCTTCGTCCACCCCGGCGACGTCCTGGAACCGGGTAACCACATCCCCCTCGGCGACGATCACCGCCCGGTTCTGCCCCACCGAGAGGACGTTCCCCCCGAAGTTGCCCAGGCGTTTGATGAGGAAACGCCAGATAACAAAAAAGAAGGCGATGGGCAGTACCCAGCTGAAGATGATGTTCAGGACCGTACTGCCTTCCCGGGAAACCGCATAATAGGAGACCTTCCGTTCATCCATGAGTTTTATGATCTCCGAATCGTTGATAGGTACGGTCCGGTAAGCCTCCTCCTGGGCGGCGGTGTAGGGGTTTTTGAAGACCCCGGAGGGAGCAGGTTCCCGCCGGGCGTTGGTATAACCGGTAAAATAGGAATCGGTAAGCTCTACCCGTTTGATTTCACCTGAGGCAATCTTGCTTTTGAATTCCGAAAAATCGATGGTCGGATTTACCCGGTTCAGGAACACGTAGTTGAAGAGGCTCATCCCCACGACGAGGATCAGGATGTAAATAATGGTAAATTTCCATCCCCCGAACTTTCTCGGGTCCGGTAAATGAGGAGGCGGGCCGCCGAAGGGAAACTGGGGACCGGAATTCTTTTTTTTCTTTTGCGGGTCATCGGACCCGGGATCACTCATTAGATAATTGCCTCCATATATATAATATAAGAAATAAATATCCTAAGTAAAGAGGACAGGGTGATAGGGAACAAGCCCCTATGCCGGAAGCGGCGCCGGCGGCGCTTACATTACCAGGCACACGACTTCGTCACCGTGAGCGCCGACAAGCTGTTGCCTTTGAGGGTCCACGATTAAATCCATATCCTCCAGGGGGATAGCGCCCAGGAGGATCTTGTTCGCGTTGGGAATGACGATCGCCGGGCAGGTGGTGTCCCGGTCTTTCCAATGAATTTCTACCGGTTCTGTAACCTTATAGACCTCGCTCTCGCCGTCCGCGAGGGTAGCCCGGCGCAGTCCTTTGGTGGTAAGTCCCAGTTTTTGGCGGGTTTCCTCATTGATAACGAGGGTTCCCGCGCCGGTATCGACCAGGGCGTTTACCGCGACGGCGCGGACTTCCTTTTCCGGGATAATGCCGCGCTGTACATTGGCTACATCGCCGGCGTTTTTCAAAATGATTTCGCTATGAACAATACCCATAAATAGCTCCTATAATTTAGCGCGGACGAATGACCCGCGCAGTCAAACCGAACGTGAAGCATCGCTTCACGATAACCTCTCTTTAGCGCGGACGAATGACCGCGCAGTCAAACCGAACGTGAAGCATCGCTTCACGATGACTCCTGGCCTTAAATATAACATAACATGCGGTCTATGAGTGCTTTTTATTTGACATTTTGAGAAAGCCTCCTTAGTTTGTTAAACTGCGTGTTGTGTGCTGCGATAATCGCCAAGCGTATTGACTTTCTATTCATATTGTAGTACAATATTATATGATTGTATTACAATACAAGGAGGATCCGTTATGGCGCAAACAAGTGTTATACAGGTGAGGGTTGATACGGCGCTTAAAAAAGAAGCGGAAAACCTTTTCAATGAAATGGGTTTGGATATTTCTTCGGCAATGCGTCTATTTTTAAAACAGGCGGTCGTCCATAACGGGATTCCTTTTGCCATGAAACGTCCAGGGACTTTTTTCGATAATATGAAAGGCGAAACCATCGGCTTAACCGATGCTGAATGGGAAAGGCTGACGGCCACCCTTGAAAACCCGCCCAAAGCAAACAAAAAACTGAAAGGGCTTATAAGAAAGTACCGGGCTTGATATGAAACTTGATTTGGTTCCGATAAGCAAGAACATTGCCGTAAAATCATTTGACTGCGGCAACGGCATTTTGAATGAATACCTTAAATTATATTCCAGAAAAAACGATACTGAAAGAATAGGAAGGACGTTCCTTGCCCTTGATGAAGACGGCACGGTCGCAGGATATATTACCTTATCGAATGCCCAGGTTGAGCGGAATAAACTGCCGGAAGCGCTTAAATTACCCCGGTATCCGATACCGGCGCTGAGGATAGGCAAGCTCGCGGTAGACAAGACGATGCAGGGGAAGGGCTTAGGCTCGTGGCTCTTATTCAAATCATTTGAACAGGTTATGCGGATAGCTGAATTGTCCGCCGTTTATGTGATGATAGTAGATGCCATAGACAGCAACGCCGGAAATTTCTATTTAAAATACGGTTTTGTACCCTTACAGGATAGCGAACTGTCCCTGTTTTTGCCGGTAAAAACGATAGCCGCGGAATTTTATGACAAGCTTTTTGACGAATAATCACAGGCGCTGCTACGGTTGTTCTAAGTGCATTTTATAAATATACTTACTTAGGTAAGTTTTATAAGGAAAGCGCCATGCATCACTATCGTAAAATGGACAAACTCCAGATTGCACAGACCAATAAATACAATGTTCTTCGTTGTTTAATCCGGGAAGGCCCTATAAACCGGGCCGCCATCGCTAAACTTGCCGATTTAAGCATTCCCACAGTTATGTCCATCATAGATGACCTGCTTGAGAAAAAGGTAGTTCATTCTATCGGAAAAGGAGAATCCTCGGGGGGTAAACCGCCGGAAATGCTGGAAGTTGTACCGGATCGATTCTATTATATTGGAGTTGATGTGGGCCG
>JAITNM010000180.1 GCA_031290475.1 Treponema sp.
TCCTTGGATTCGTCCGCCAGCATTTCAGGCTTGTCAGGCGCGCAGTCCGGACAGAGACGGCAGATGTCCCGCTGAAACTCGTTCACGCTCTCGGTTGGGCATACCCTGCGGCAGATTCCACAGCTGACGCACATTTGAGGGTTTATCCGTGCAACGGCCCGGCGTTCTTTATTTATTTGAATGGTCATTGTTATTAGCCTCCTTCTTGCTTTATTACTTACATTAAATGTGATGCGCTATCCCCATGGCGGCGGCTAACTTCTGGCGGTTTTCCGGCAGGAACATGGCGTTTACCGCATCCTGGTTTGCCAGCATTGCGTTCATTTTCCACGCCATCATAACCGGCTGAACGTTTTTTTCATCATACCTGGTTTTGTACTCCTTGAGCACTTCACCGGAGAAATCATTTTTCTTAAGCGCCGTCTGGGCCACATCGGAGACTATGAGGGCGGAATCCATAGCGGGGCCCACGCCCTCACCGGAGAACGGCACAATCAGGCTTGCCGCATCTCCTATAAGCATACAGCCGTTCACATAGTTATCTTTTCTGTCCACGCCCATGTCGTTGGGAATACGCCATCCGCGGAACTCGCCTATCCATTTCTTCCCGCGCACAGGCTTTCCGAAGGGGCTTTCCTCGATCCACTTGCGCAGCGTTTCCTGCAAGGTTTTTACGCCTGTTGATTTGTTGTACAGGCTGCGCTGAAAACCCAGACCTAAGTTTACTATATTGTTCCTCTCGGGGAATATCCACACATAGCCGGGCATAACGTCCTTATCCAGATGGATCTCCACCTTACCGGCAAAATCCTTGGGGTCAACCTGAACGTAGCAGCGCCCGACTACGCAGGCGTTTTCGTCGGTGTCATGGAACATGCCTATCTTTTGGGCGATAAGCGAATGGGATCCGTCGGCGCCTACAACGAGCTTGGAACGCAGCTCCAGGTATTCGCCGTTAATCTTAGCCTTAACGCCTTTTACAAACCCGTCTTCCAGGATTACATCGTAAACCCACGCGTTTTCTATCATTTCCGCGCCAAAGCGCATGGCCGTATGGCGTACCTCGTCATCGAAGATACGGCGGGGCGTACAATAGCCGCCGCCTGCGGGAAACTCAATCGTGCTGTGGTTCGGCGCGGTCCAGAGGCTGCCCTGGGACATGAAGCCTTTGGACGCAAATTCGTCAAAGAACCCCAGTTCCTTGATGTGGGGTATCGCACGGGCGGTTTGTCCGTCGCCGCAGGGCTTATCCCTGGGCCATATCTCCTTATCCAGCAGCAGCACGTCCACCCCGGCCCGGGCCAGATAGGCTGCGCATGCGGAACCGCCAGGGCCAGCGCCTACGACAATGACTTCTCTTTCGATGGTTTTCATAAATTTCCTCCTCACAAAGCTCTGGCCAAAACTTCACCTGTTACCGATTATGTACAATATCTATATTAGCGGATTAACGGAATATATAATCTTCATACATTATAACTGATACAGGTTTTTGTCAAGCAATATTTTAATGAATGATACGCACTAAATTCAGTATCTGGCGCCCCTCTGGTCTTAATTGCCTGTCATAAGCAGGGCCATTACCTTTGCGTCTCCCAGGATGTTGGCAATCAGGGCGTATTCGTTGGGCTGATGAGCCGTCTCGGCGATACGGCACCAGACCGCCGCGGGGATACCGGTGTTGCGGAGGTGGGCCGCCACGGTTCCGCCGCCAATACCGATGGGCCGGCTCTCCACACCGTAAACTTTTCGGATCGCCTCCGCCAGGCTTTTAATCAGGGGGGCGTCGTCGGCGGTTGCCTTTGATTCGGCTTTCTGCGGCATGGCGCAGGAAATCTGTACCTGGTACTGCTTTTCCACCTCCGCCTTGATCCGGTCAATTTCGGCGATCACTTCCTGATTGGAATACCGGGGCAGGATACGCATGTCCATATAAAACACGTCTTCTCCGGGGATAGTATTAATGTTGGGTACATTGGCCTCTTTTTTGGTGGGCTGGAAGGTGGAGTAATCGGGTTCAAAGAGGGGGTCCCTTGCGTTGAATTTTGCCGAAAGGCCCCGGTGGAGACGCAGCGCGAGGTCCGCGCCGGCCAGGTGGGCGTTGACCCCCAGATCGGGCCGGGAACCGTGAGCCTGGAGTCCCCGGGTGGTGCACTTTGCCCAGATGATGTTTTTCTCCGCAATCTCAATGGTGGAACCCTGGGGATCCCCGGAGTCGGGGATGAGAACCATGTCGTCCTTACGGAAGAGATCCCGGTTCTCCAAATGTTGCTGCTGCAACATAAGCCAGCCGATGCCATAGGCGCTGCCCACTTCCTCGTCGGCGCAGAAAAGCAGTTTTACGGTGTGTGTGGGCGTAACTCCTGTTGTTGCCAAAGCCAGGACGGCAAGTACCGAAGACACAAGTCCCTGCTGGTTATCCTCAACCCCCCGGCCGATAAGGCGGGGCCCCAAAGGCCCATCGTCCTTTTTAATCACCCGGTAGGGATCGCTCTCCCATAACGAGATTTCCCCCGGAGGCACCACGTCCAGGTGGCTCATGATCCACAGCCGCTTGCCATCGCTCTTCCCCGGTATGGTGGCAACCAGGTTCGGCCGTACCCCGCCCTTGGCCCGTGCGTCCGGCGCGTCATGGCGTTCCAATTGCCCGATACCATGGGCTTTGAGCCACTCCTCCAAAAATACACATTTGTCCAGTTCCCCCTCTCCCCCCGAATCGGGAGAAATGGCGGGCCGTGCGGAGAGTCCTGTTTCAAGCTCAATCGCCAGCGCTTCGTTGGCGTCAATACAACTGAAAATTTTTTCTTTCATGATATGCCCCTATACCTAATTGATATTTAAGTCAAGAAAAATAATAATTTTGTGATTTTTTCCTACTTAATCTGGCTTTCCCCTGCGGCTTATGGTTTGTTATACACTTTCCAGGTTGTTTTTATCAAAGTTTCCGGGTCCGAATACTTTGCGGTCCAACCCAAAATTTCATGGGCGAATTTTGCCGAAGCGGTGAGTTTTGCCGGATCTCCGGGGCGGCGGCCTACAACTTTTGCGGGAATGGGCTTGCCGGAAACTTTGCGGGCGGTTTCGAGAATTTCCAGAACCGAAAACCCCCGCTCGCTTCCCAAATTGACGATGAGACTTTTCCGGTTTTTAACAAGGTAATCCAGGGCCGCCGCGTGGCCTATGGCGAGATCGCTTACGTGGATGTAGTCACGGATACAGGTACCATCGGCAGTATCGTAATCATCGCCGAAGATCTGAATTTCGCCCCGCATCCCCGCAGCGCCTTCCATGATCACCGGGACGAGGTTGGCGGGGTTCTGTTCCAGCCCGGTGATGCGGCCTTTAATGTCGTAGCCTGCGGCGTTGAAGTAGCGCAGGGCGGCGAATTTAATACCCCGGATCTTATCGTACCAGTTCAGGAACCGCTCAATTTCGAGCTTCGTAAATCCATAGTAATTTTCCGGATTGGTAGGGTGCTGTTCGTCAATGGGAAGATAGGCCGGTTCCCCATAGACCGCGGCGCTGGAAGAAAAAACGATATTGGGGATCCCGGTTTCCGCCGCCACATTCAGAATATTCACCGTACCGTTGATATTATTCACCGAGTACTTCTCCGGTTTCAGCATAGATTCCCCTGCCGCCTTAAATGCCGCCAGGTGAATAATCGCATCGTAGCCCGACCGGGCGGCGCTTTTGGCCGAGCCGTCTTTTCCGTCTTGTAGACGTCCGTCTTGTAGACGGTCGGATTTTCCCACCGCCGCCCGGAAGAGATCCGGGTAATACTGAATATCCCCGTGAATAAAATCCGCCTCGCTGAAAAGGTTCTTCCTGAGCCCGCTGAAAAGGTTATCGAAAA
>JAITNM010000225.1 GCA_031290475.1 Treponema sp.
CTGCCGGGCATAGAAACGGTGTGCGATGAATTACGTATCAAGCAGATCTGTATTGATGATGTGGCCAAAAAGGCAAATGCCGAGTACAAACCCTTTGTGTTTGCGGAACGGGAAAAACACAGCAACGAAATTATCGACGAAGTAATCGCCTCCTATAAAGAGCGGCGGCCAAATGTACAACTCAATTTACTGCCGGAACACGGCAACAGTAACACCCTCACCGGGGTAAGCGAAGTTTCCCTCAAGAAATTCCTGGGCGGAAACTGGAAGCCCCTGGTTGACCTTATCGTGCAGGGCAAGATCAAGGGCGTCGCCGGCGTTGTAGGCTGTTCAAGCCTCGTGTCAGGCGGCCATGATGTGCTCACCGTGGCGCTCACAAAAGAGCTTATCGCCCGGGACATCATCGTCCTTACCGCGGGCTGCTCCTCGGGGGGCATCGAAAACTGCGGCCTCATGACTCCCGAAGCGGCGGACCTGGCCGGCCCTAACCTCAAGGCGGTGTGCAAACAGCTCGGCATTCCCCCGGTGCTGAACTTTGGCCCCTGTCTGGCCATTGGGCGGCTTGAAATTGTCGCTACCGAGCTTGCCGAGACCATCGGCATTGACATTCCCCAGCTCCCCCTGGTCCTCTCCGCAGCCCAATGGCTGGAAGAGCAGGCCCTGGCGGACGGCTGCTTCGGCCTTGCCCTGGGACTGCCCCTCCACCTGGGACTGCCCCCTTATGTGACCGGAAGCCCCGTGACCGTAAAAGTGTTGACCGAGGATATGAAGTCCCTTACCGGGGGCCAGGTTATTATCAACGCGGACGCCAAGGAATCGGCGGATCTGCTTGAGAAGATCATCCTGGAAAAACGTGCGGCTCTGAAGATTTAAGGGAGAGACCGGTATGAAAAGAATTTTTATCGAACAGGAAAAGTGCGACGGCTGTAAGAACTGTACGGTCGCCTGCATGCAGGCCCACCGGGAAACGCCGGGGACCGTCTACGATCTTAATCTTATGGACCCGAAAAACGAAGCCCGCCACGCGATTGTGAGCAGCGGCAGGGGCGGATACTTCCCCATTTTCTGCCGCCACTGCGCCGTTCCCGACTGCGTAGGCGCCTGTATGTCAGGAGCGCTCAGGAAAGACCCGGCCACAGGGCATGTGCAGTACGATGAAAAGCGGTGCGGGACCTGTTTTATGTGCGTCATGAGCTGCCCCTATGGGAACATCAAGCCCGATAAGGTGACGCACAAAAAGATCGTGAAATGTGATTTCTGCGCCAACGACGGAGAAAACCCGAATTGCGTTAAGATGTGCCCGAAAAAGGCAATCCATGTGGAAGAGGTGGCGGTATGAAACATATAATCATAGGCGCAGGCGCCGCAGGAATCAGCGCCGCCCGGACTATTCTGAAGGAAAAACCCGATGACAGTATAGTTATTATCTCTGAGGATACGGAAGTTTATTCCCGGTGTATGCTTCACAAGTTTATCGCCGGTGAACGGGATGCGGAAGGCCTCAATTTTATCAACGATGATCTCCTGTCAAATAAAAACGTGCGGTGGATCAAAGGGAAAACCGTTACACGCCTTGACGGTACGGCAAAAACCGTGTACGCCGGGGATGAACAGATCGCCTCAGGCGACACCATCCTTATCGCCACAGGCTCCGTGAGCGTAACTCCGCCTATCGGGGAACTTAAAACGGCGAAAAATGTTTTCGGCCTTAGACGCCTTTCCGATGCCCGCGCTATTGCGGCGTGCGCGAAGAAGGCAAAAAAGATCGCCGTGATCGGCGCAGGTCTTGTGGGCCTTGACGCGGTCTACGGCATACTTGAAAAAGGAAGCGGCCAGGAAATTACCGTCATTGAGATGATGCCCACGGCGCTGGCCATCAACCTGGACGCCCATGCCGCGGCAGCTTACCAGAAACTTTTTGAAAAGCAGGGAGTAAAGTTCCATCTGGCAAGCAAGGTCGTAAACACAAAAGGCGACGGTCAGGGTAATATCACTGCTGTGGAACTTGAAGGGGGGATAAGTATCCCTTGCGACATGGTGATTCTGGCAGTAGGGGTGCGCCCTGCAACAGGGTTCCTGATGGACAACACAGGCTCTCCTGCAAGCGGCATTGAGCTTACGGAGCGGAAAGCCGTAAAAGTGGATGATTACCTCTCAACTAACATTCCCGGCATTTATGCGGCAGGGGATGTAGCGGGTCTTTCCGGTATCTGGCCAAATGCCCAAAAGCAGGGGGAGATCGCCGGCTACAACATGACAGGCGTCAAGTGGATCTACGATGACAAATTTGCTATAAAGAACACGGTAAATTTCTTCGGTTTACTGTCCCTTTCTGTAGGGGCTATCAATCCCCTGGAAGGCGATCAGGTTCTCGTCAAGGAAGACCGGAACAACTACAAGAAGCTCATCCTCCGCAACGGCGCTGTGGCGGGAGTCGTGCTCCAAGGCGACATCGGCGGCAGCGGCTTTTGGCTGCATCTTGTTAAGAACGGCATTCCTGTTGACAAACTGGGCAAGTCTCCCTGGAAATTGAGCTATGCCGACTTTTACGGAGTGGAAAACAACGGCGAGTATACGTATGTGACGGCTTAGCGCCGTTTACACGCCATTTAGCCGCCTGTTTTCCAGAGGCAGTTGTTCGGAAACTGAGGTTTCCGAACAACTCTTTCGTATATATTTACAGAAACCCAAAAACTTCTTAGAATAAGGGTATGTTTGTATCTCACAATGTAAAAATACCGCTCAGTATACGGCTTTCCCTGCTTATTTTTGTCGTTACCCTGGGAACCGGCGCCGTATTGACGATAACGGGGTATGCCCTTTACCGCAAAAATATGGAAAACAAATACATTTCCATGGGACAGGGGCTCACCGGCACGGTGGTAGGGATATTGAAGGGAGAAGACCTGGAGCGCTACCTTGCCGAAGGGATCGACGACCATTACCAGGAGAGCCTGAATCTACTCGACAATCTGCTCCTCTACAACGAGATTAACTACCTTTATGTGTTTAAAAGCGTGCCTGAAGGTTCCCTCTTTGTTTTTGATGCCGGGGAAAACGATCCCTGTCCCCTGGGATACCTTGATCCCTGGAATGAGGGTTTCCCGGAAGAGGAAAAAAAGCCCTTTTTTGAAGGGGAGGAGATCCCGCCTCAGAAATATAATAGCAACCTGGCGGGGACGGTATTAACGGTACATACCCCGGTCCGTTATGGAGACGGCTCTGTTGCCAAGGGGTTTTATGTGGCGGCGGATTTCTCTATAGGTACACTGGATGGCGAATACCGGGAATACCTTATGTACCTTTCCATCATTTCTTTCAGCGTGGCCCTGGTTTTTGCCCTGGTCCACCGGTACATTGTACATCATCTGGTAATTCTGCCGGTATCCGCCATGGCGAAGGCCACGGGGAAATTCCTTATTGCCAACGAGCACGGCGAAGATCAGGGGATAAGTCTGCAGGATCTGGCGGCGGTTTCGGTGCATACCGGCGATGAACTCCAGGTTCTGGCAGAATCCCTTCGGGATATGGAAAAAAGGATCTGGGCCTATATCAGAAACCTGCACCAGGCGAATCACAAAACTTCTACGGATCCCCTCACAGGGCTTCTTGATCGGGAAACCCTGTACAGCAACGTAAATCTTTTTATCCACCGTTTCCGTAACCCTGCCCGGCGCCATGCCTTCTGGATTCTGGACCTGGACCGTTTTAGGCAAATGAACGACACATACAGCCGCGCTACGGGGGATGAGCTGCTTAAGGACTGTGCGGCGGCGCTCAGAAAAGTATTCCGTATTTCTGACGAAATTGCCCGTATTGGGGGAGATGAATTCGCGGTGTTCAGCCCCAACATCGGCAGCGTTGAAGCGGTTGAGCAAAAAGCAAGCCGGATAAGGAAGGTTTTTGGAGAAATCAAGCCCCAGAGCTGGGCAAATGGTATTACCGCCAGTATCGGTATTGCGCTGTTCTCGGATGAAGACCTAACCTATGATGAACTTTTCCAGCGGACCGACAAGGCGCTCTGGGAAGTAAAGGCCCAGGGCAGGGACGGTTTCCGGATCGGTTAGGGACACGCTGAAAAACTCGATGCGGCGCAACGGAGTTGCGTAAATCAGCGTTAGGGAAGCACTGATTTATGCAATCGAGCATAAATCAGTGCTACTTTAATGTGGCATTTGCGCAATGAAATGAGCAAATGCATAGGGCAACACTGATTAGCGTCAAGTTAATCAGCGTTGCCCTATGGCGCCAGGCGCCTTTTTCTCGCCTGCGCGCTCAGATAAGGTTTTTATCATCATCTTGGCGGCAGTCCTGGATGTCATCCACATAAACCGTATTGTTTACGACCTGATAGACAATACGATAGCGGGAATAGGACAACACATACCGGTACTTGCGGGGATTTGAATGCGGGCGACTATAATACGGATAGGCACGGGGATTGCTTTCCAGTAATTTCATATCCTTTATGAGAGTTTCCAAGAGCTTTTCCGCCCCGCCGGGACTAACCTGGGCGAGGAACGCAAAATGGTCGTACATCCTCGCCTCGGCACGGGGGGCTATTTCTACCTTGTAGAGTTCTACTTTGCGGCCGGTTGCTTTGCCCGTTTTTTGCCTTCTTCTATGGCTTTCTTCATGTTTTTGGCAAATGTGTCAACGGAATGACCCTTAATGCCCGCCATGCGGTCCTGTTCCGCCGCTAGAAGCCGTTCCATCTGCTCAAGTTCCTGTTCCCTGCGGCTGTAGGTTTCTATGTCCATAAGAACCGTGTCCCCCTGACCGTTCCAGGTCAAAAAGACCGGAACCTTCCCGGTCCGGCAAATATTGGCAATATTATTATAGTTTTTCCGCAGCTCGCTTGAAGGCTTTATAATTGGGTTAACCATGCTTTTCCCCTTAACTGGATATAGTCATATAATACCCCAATTTGGGTATTACGTCAAGGATATGGTGAGCACAACGGCACCTGGCAACTTCCTCTTTTCACGAGCTTTCGTGTGGCGCAAGGGTGACTGTCACCTTTTGGCAGCCGCGCTCTTCACGTCACCTTGCAGCCTTCCACCGGCTCTCTTGCCCCGTCAGACCAGAATACCAATCTTTCCCAACAATTTAAATCATAGCAATCTGACACCAATGCGTTACCAGACCGACTTGACAATATGAACAATAATTCATAATATAGAAATATGGGTGATTGGGAAGTTATAACCAGTGAAAGTTATGATGCCTGAACAAATTTACAGCGCTTATTTTGAAAAGAAAGCCGAGGAGAAGGAGAAACAAAATGGAATTCCACCCTATAAGTGAACTGGAAGCTAGAATGAAACCGGAAACATTGGCTAAAGCCCGGAGACTCTATGAGCAGGACAGCCTTAATCTCAAGCTCAAGGCCATACGGGAAAAATACGGTGTAAAACAGGGGGACGTCACTAGTACCTCGTCATGATTCAAACAGTGGATATAGTCTGGCTAATTTAATTCGAGCGTCAGCGGTAGTAAAGCGCCAGTTAATTTTACAAGATTTTTTATTGCGGATCTTGTTCCAGGCGTTTACTTCCTGGCGCATTTGTTCTATGGTCGGGATACGATCCGATAAACCATGATTATTTAGCACATTAAATTCAATTTCCGCCATATTTAGCCAGCGCGGACTAAAGTCCGAGCCATGTTTGGGAGTATAGTGAATCTCAAGACGATCTCGTATCCTCTTGGCTTCTTCCGGTTGGAAGGTTTCATATAATGAGGCGGGATTATGGGTATTAAGATTATCCATCACCAA
>JAITNM010000233.1 GCA_031290475.1 Treponema sp.
TCAAACACACCCCCACGGTTCAGCGCTGTGGAGAGCCCGCCGCCAACGTCCGCCGCACTGTTTATCCATGCCGCCGGGGGGGGGGGGGCGCTCATTTCGGCATAACCAGAGGAATTATATATGTCCCCTTCGAGGGTCATATCTTTAAAGATGGCCGTCACGTCAGTACCCTTAATCGCCGAAGTCAGGTCCCTGCCCGCTACCAGTACCTGAGTAAAATCCGGTTCCACATAGTTGACGGTAGTGGACATATTATTAGCAACATCAATACCCGCGTCGTCATTATCCATCAGTTGGAGGATTACTTTGCTCCCGGATGTGATCACCGCTCCATCCGCTTCGATATTGGCCGGACAACCTTTGACTAGGAACGTGGTAAGTCCTGTATGGAGTTCCGTACCGCTGTTAATTTTGGTGACACCGGTTCCTGAACTGCTGTGGTACATGACGCCGAAACGCTGGGTATTGATCACGGTTTTTTTGGAGGTCACCGTTTCACCATCAAGCCCATAGATGCCCGCGATGTTAGCGGCATCGCTGGAGGTAAAGGTCACGCTGGAGCCTCCATTGGCGCAGATGGCGGCGTAATCGGGAACAGTAAGCTCTACCCCCGCAAAGGTTACCTGGGTATCGCCTATCGAATAGGTTCCGTAACCACTGTTGCCGGTGATCTTTACCGTGGAATTCACCGCAGTGAGGGTGAGACCGTCATTTTCATCCGTAGAGAGAACTCCCCATTTTTCCGCGGATATATCGGAATTGTAGTAGGTGATCACCGCGTCATTTAAGAGATTGGTAGCCCGGCAATTGCCGTCCAGTCCGAGCATCCAGGGTACGGATTTCATACCAGCGGTATCTACGGTTCCGACATAGCCCGGATCTTGGACGCCGTCGCGGGTAACAAACACGGAATTTTTAACCAGTACCTTCGCACCCTGGCCCGCTACCAGAGCTGTACGGACTACGCCCCGGGTCTCAATATCCGCATTATCCACCACCACCTTGGACTTGCCCACAGCAAGGATAGCCGCCCCAAAGCCCTTAAAGTCATTGCCGCCGTTCCCGGTCATCCTGATAACCGCATCCTTGATGGTATATTCCTTATTTCCGGTGACGATGATTCCGTTAAAGTTTTCGCCGTTTGAAATAATATTGACACCCGTAGCACTATTGTTGTCATATTCGCCGGATATAACAGCATCTTTCACGGATTTTCCCGACGAGACTCCATCATCGTCTACAAGCAAGGCCGTCCGGTAGTTCATCGCCCAGGTGCCGTCCGCGTTAGCGGTATTGGTATAGGGCAAGGGAATATCATCCGTAACAGTCAGGTAGACATTCTTATAGGTTGCTCCGGCCTCAAAACCGGTTTCAACATGATCCTTTGTCATGGTAACCTGCTTGCCTTCCGGTGCCGTAACCTTTCCGTTCTCGGGAATAGCCAGGGTTCCGACCGGACCGCTTTGATTGATAAGGATAACTTCCGAATCATCCCTTTCGGATTCCGTTGATGGGCATCCTGTAGAGAAAAGAGTTACCAATACCGACATGAGGCATAATTGCCACGCCTTCTTTCCAACAATAACTTTCATAATTCCTCCTATGAAAAAGTTTTCTAAATCTTCCGAGGGATTACCCTCTTTTTCTTTTATACCCGCATCGCCGTTGCGTAGGCTGAACGCACAGCCTGCTGTACCGTTGCCGCTGTGCTACAGTCGCCAATCATGTAGAACTCAGGCGCGATTCCATATAACAACAGCGCTTCTTCCGTTTTTGCCTTCGTGCCCACCGAAATAATCACGCTGTCTGCCGGTGCTTCCACAACCCGGCCTTTACCGTCCCGATAGGAAACAGTATTTTTTGAAAGGCCGCATACCGTTGCGTTCACTATTCCATGAAAGGAAGGTTCAGCCTCCCAAGCTTGCTTAAACATGGAATAGTAATGAATCATGACACTGTCCGCCGCCAGTATGTCCCGCATTTCCAACACCGTTGCGTCATAGCCCTGCCGGGCAAGAAATATGCCGGTCTCTACCCCCACTTCCCCGCCGCCGATGATCACTGTTTTCTTTCCCGGCAAAGACCCCTTGCTACCGGTAATGGCCTGTGGAGCGGTAAAAATCGCCGGATGTTTTTCAATTCCCGGGAAGGCTGGCCGGAGAGGAGTCGCACCCAGGGCCGCTACCACTGCGTCATAGCCCGCATCCCGCAGTATGCCGGCTTCTGCGGGGGTGTTCAGTTTGATGGTGATACCGCTTCGCTTGGCAATTTGACGGATCAGATAATCCTTGTACCGGCGCAGGGGCCACTTAAAATCCACATAATCCGCATGGCAAATCATGCCGCCGAGATGATCTGCGGCTTCGTAAAGGATCACCGTATGTCCCCTGTCTGCAAGATTGATGGCGCAGAACATACCCGCTGGTCCGCCGCCTGCCACGGCGACCTTTTTTTTACGGGTTACCGGTAAAATCATCCGGTCAATACGGTGTTCGAGGCCAATTACCGGATTCACGGAACAGATGCTTTGGAAGGGGTCGTTTTTTCCCCTGCCATGACATTTATTACACCTGAGACAGGGGACGACATCATCTCCCCGCCCCTCCTGTACCAGTTGTCCGTATTCCCGGTTTGATAGCCACGCCCGGGACATAGCAATGAGATCCGCTTTTCCTTCCGCAAGCGCCGCGTCACAGAGTTCCGGGTCCTGATAGCCGCCGATGGTTGCTACCGCAAGTCCCTTCACGCGCTGTTTGATGTATTCGGCGTAATGTAAAAACGGAGTTTCTTCAGGAGTAAACCCCGTCGGGTGGGCGGGATCCACCTCCGGAGCGCGGAGCTGAACGATGTCGATAAATTCCGCCGCCGCGTTCAGGAAGGCCACACTGTCGTCCAGGGTATAACCCCCCGGCGGGTCCTCGGCGCTGTATACGATTTCTAAAAGCTTCCTCGGGCCGAGGGCCTCCCGTACCGCCTTTAGAACCATCAGGGGGAAACGCATCCGGTTTTCCAGGCTGCCGCCCCATTGGTCCTTGCGCCGGTTTATCAGGGGAGATAAAAACTTCGCGGGCAGGTTAGCACGGTAAGCGAAATGGAGGCTCACCACATCGAAGTCCAGGGTTTTTAAAATTCCAGCCTGCTCCGCATAGGAACGGGCGATCTTTTCCAGGTCCGCCTCGGTATACGCCTCCGGCGGCTGGTGGGCGTTGATCAGCTCAATAGCAAATTCATCCATCGGCGGCGGCGAAGCAAAGGGGGTCCCCTCCTCTCGCCCCGTTTCAGAGGCGTCAGCGGAATCGGCTTTCTTTCTTACCATCAGCGGAAAACTTGACGGCGGACCGACAAACATACTCATTGATGCCAGTGCGCCGTAAAAGTGAATCGCGTCCGCAAGCTGCAAAAGATAATTCTGGCTGTTTGCGTCGTAAAGATCAAAATCCGGGAAATGTCCGAAATCCAAATTCATGGGAAGCTGTTTACCCCGCGTGAAATTGTTGATCCCCGTGCAGGCTACGATGGCCGCACCCTTCGCCTTATTGGCCAAGTGGGAGATCACCGAATCCGCGGGAAACGGTTCCGGCCCCTGAAGAAAATGGGGAAGCGAAGTGGCGGCCGTCATCCGGTTTTTAAGGACATGGCCTCGAATAGTAAGGGGAGCGAGTAAATGCTTATACTTTGGTTCCATAAGAGAGGCCTCCTGAGCCTTGTTTTACGACTACTCTTCGGTATCGAGGCAGCTTACCGCGTTTACGCCGGCCATACGCCCGCTGTTTATGGCGAAGCCCATGGTGTTTCCCGGCAGATAGAAACAATAACTGTCGCCGAAAATACCGCAGGCATCGGTCCCGCAGGAATACAATCCGGGGATGCTTTCCCCTTCCGGTGTCAGAACTTTCAGTTCGTCATTTACCATGACTCCCCCCAGACTGCCATAGCCCGCCGGGAAATGCTGGGCGGCGTAAAGCTTTCCGCCGCCCAGGGGACGCAGGAATTGACGTTTTTTAAAAAAGAGGGAATCTTCGCCGATAGTTGCCGCATCGTTGTATTCTTTGACAGTCTCCTCAAGGCCCTCTCGTTTTATGCCGGCCGCTTCACAAAGTTCTTTAAGGCTGCCAGCTTCGAAAAGATGAGTCGGCTGTTTTTGATCCTCGTTGTGGAGCATGCTAAGGCCGGATTCTTCAGCTTTCTCTCCCGAAAGATAGCTCTTAAGCTCGCTTTCCCATTTATCCACATTGTGGATGTTGTGGTGGAAGGTAATGTAGTCCAGACCTGCCTTACGATAATGATCCAGAATACTGTCATCAATGATGGTAAAGGCGGTACGCCGTTTTTGCCGAGATATGGCGTTTCCGGTAAAAACAGTGTTGTTCATGATCTCCTCATTGATGAAGCGCTGGCCGTCCATGTTTACCATCAGGTTGGGCTGGCGCATGGTTTCGCTGAGGGTTTTGTAGACATCCGTGACACCGGGGGTGGTATAGGTCAGCTCCATGACCGGCTCACTTTTGCCCGCTCCGGCCTCCCACATCATTTTAAGGCCCTCGCCAACCACACCGGGGATGCGGAAGGAATGAAGGTCCTTGCCCCATTCGTAGCCCATGTACTCCTGAATCATTTTTGGGTTATCCCCAAAACCGCCGGTGGCCACAATGAGGCTTCCGCACTCTGCCTCAAGCTCCTGACCGTCCTGGGTTTTTAGCTTCACCCCGTATACCCGGCCGTCTTTCAATAAAATCTTAGTGGCCTGGGTTTGGTAGCGTATATCCACACCCAATTCTACCGCCCGTTCGGTCAGCGCCCGAAACATATTGGATGCGGCTCGTTCCGCCGGCGCGTTGGAGCCTTGCGTTTTTACCACATGCCAGGTCTGTTTGGACTGGGTAAAATATTTGTAAGCCCCCAAAAAATGAATCCCCTTGGATTCAATCCAGCGGATAGTATCCGCGCTCTGTCCGAAATAGCGGCGTACCAGCCGCGCGTCGGATCGCCAGTGGGTATATTCCATAAAAAACCGGAACGCATCTTCTAACGACAGATCGATCATCTGATTTTTCTGGTATTCCGAACCCACCGCAAAAAAGCCCATCCCCATGTTGGCGGCACCTCCGGTGGCCCCGCCTTTTTCAATAAGGAGCACACCCGCATCCTTTTCCGCCGCCGCGACAGCCGCTGTAATTCCAGAGGCTCCTCCGCCAATAACGATTACATCGGCTTCCAATTTACCTACTGCCATAACATACCCTCCATCTTCTTTAAGATTAATTTGATATTTCTCTGTTCCCACCACGCATTACCCGGCGGGAGTATCAGCCTGCGGACGACGACGGCGGCGCAGACTGACATTCCCGTCACCAGCTTCCCAAGTTCCGGCAGGAATTGGCGTTGCCGGGCCCTTGGGCCGTAATCCGCTTGTTTTTATAAGCGCCCCCTTAGGGCAAACCGCAAGGCATTGTAAGCAGCGGCGGCATTTTTCAGTATTGATCACATGGATCATACCCTCTCCGCCGGCAATCGCCCCATTCGGGCAGATCGCCTCACATTGTCCGCAGCCGACGCAAAGTGCCGGTGAAACGAAGGGAGTGATCATCTCCCTGCACACCAGCGCGGTACAGCGCTTTAATTCGATGTGCTGTTCCCAGCGTTCAGGAACGGCTTCCATCGCTGAAAGACACCGCGCGGCGGCTTCAACAGCCATTTCACAGCCCGCATTGTTCCTGATGACACCGAGGAGTTCCAAAACAAGAGCCGTATCCTCCGGCGCGCCTTCACCTTTGGCGATATCATCAGCGATGGTAAACACCTGCAAGGTTCCCTCGCGGCAGAGAACACATTTCCCGCAGCTCTCGCTTCTGGCTGCGTCCATTTGCCTTTTAACCCAATCCACGGGGCAATCCCCCGCCGGGTCAAACAATTCCGGCCCGGGCAGAACCGATTTTGCTATTGTACAGTCCATTAGGCTTCTCCTTTCCGGCTCTTCCGGTAGGCTGCGTCACCCCAGAACCGTACTGATGGAATCTGGAGACGCAAATCACAGCGCAAACAACGCAGCGCCTCCGTACGGGCCGACTCGCCGTTTTTAAGACATTCACTACGGGGCAGGGTGGAAAAACATTCCACCTTGCCGATGTTTGACGGGATATCTTCCCGCTGCCAGTATGATTCTTCTATTAAACCATCACTGCCCAGATAACGGTCGATCATGGCGGAGACGGTTCTGCCGGAAGTTATGGCTTCTACGATGGTTTTTGTTCCGGTAACCGCGTCTCCTGCGGCAAACACGCCGGGGACGCTGCTTTGAAAGGTTTCATCAACAACTACCCTGCCGCCCCGTCCAAGGGCAAGCCCAAAATCCGCCGTGAGACCAACCTGCTGTCCCGTGGCATAGATCACCATGCCGGAAGGGACAGGGGTGGCGCTGTTCGGTTCTGTTTCAAGTTCCAGTCCATTGGGTCCAAATTGAAAATGCTTAACCCGTTCATATTCCACCCCGCACACAGAACCGCCCTCCAGCAATACACGCCGACTGGCGGCGCTGTTGATGATCCGTATCCCTTCCAAAAGGGCGGCGTCAATTTCCTCTTTATCAGCCAGCATGGACTTCCGTTCTTCAAGGCAAAGGATGGACACCTCTTTTGCACCGGCTTTTTTCGCGGTCCTGGCGCAGTCAAAGGCCACATTACCGCCTCCCAGTACGGTAATGACGGCGCCGTTCATGTCCGGCAGTCTGCCGCTACTAGCCATGCGACAAAAATCTACCGCCGCCCATACATTTTCACGTCCGGCGAGTTCCTTCAAAGGCGGCGGCGCACCCAGTTCCGTCCCCACCGCAATCAAGACCGCATCGTACTCCGTCTTAAGCTCTGCCGCTGAACTTACAGCCGCATTGGTAAGAATTTTGACACCCAGTCCGGCGATCACCGCGATTTCTTCTTCCACCACCTGACGGGGCAGCCGGTAGAGCGGTATTCCGTACTGCATCATGCCTCCGGGCAAGGACTGTTTTTCCAGTACGGTAACGCTATGACCTTTTCGCGCTAAATGCCATGCGGCGGTCAATCCCGTCGGGCCTGCGCCCACCACCACCGCTTTCTTCCCGGTGGACGGAAGGCGCAGAGCCTTCTCCAGCCAGAGTTTTTCAGCGTCCATTTCGGTGACAACCCGTTTAATCTCCCGAATGGACAGGGCCTCCTGCAAATGGCCTCGCTTACAGGATGCCTCACATTTCCGCGCACAGACATAACCAAGTACATGGGGAAAGGTGAGCTTTTCATGCAGAACAGCCGCCGCATCCGTATACCGTCCCTGTTCCGCTAAACGAATATAAACAGGGATGTCCACCCCTGCGGGACAACTGTTCCGGCAAGGTACCAGAGCTTGTTCCCGGGGAACACCGACAGGGAAAATTCCGGGCATATCCTGAATTGCCCCGGTGGGGCATACTTCCACACAGGCCCCGCAAAAACGGCAATCGCTCTCGTCAAGCCGTCGGTCATCCTTCACGCCCACATAACTTTCGCCGTTGCGTTTCAGATAGGCCAGTGCGCCGACACCCCGCAATTCCTCACATGCCCGCACGCAGCGGCCACATTGTACGCAGCGTTCCATTTCCCGTTTGATCAGCGGATTTGCTGCGCCGGTAGCAAGGCGGCGGTTTTGCTTTTCCACCCGCCGCAGCCGGGAATGAGCCACTCCAAGGTATTGTAAAAGCGCCTGGAGTTCGCAGTTCAGATATACCGCGCAGGAGGTACAATCTGCGGGGTGACAGGCCAGCAGCAGTTCCAGCGCGACCTGTCGCAGATGAACGGCGTTTTCGGTTGTGGTACGTACCGCCATGCCCTCCCGTACCTCGGTCATGCAGGCAGAGACGAGTTCTGCTCCGCCCGGACTCGTCACCTCCACGGTACAGAGCTTGCAGCCTCCCTGGGCGCGCAAAGCGGGGTGATAGCATAGGTGGGGGATATATATCCCCGCAGACAGCGCCGCCTCCAGTACGCTTTGACCTGTTACACCGGTGACAGGCTTGCTATCAATGGTGAATATACATTCAGAACTATGATCCATATCAGTCTCCATTACGGTATAAGTCCTATCAACTTATTTTGATTATTCTAAAAGGTAAAAAATAACGCTGTCCAATGAAAAAGTAGTATTACATAAATGCAGATAGCGCATAAAAGCCATTACAGAACTTCATGGCGAAGAAGAAAACCACGATTTTTCATCTGTCACGTTTTTCATACCAGACGCCTCTTGTTGTACCGTGTTTATAAAGGTAGCCGGCCGCGACAAGAGATTTAATTGCCTTTTTTGATGTCTCGATATTCAGGTTTAGGGTATCCGCTATTTCGGCGGATGTCCATTGGACCTTTTTTTCAAAAAGATTGAGTATGGAAAGAGTTGTC
>JAITNM010000287.1 GCA_031290475.1 Treponema sp.
GAACCTGTTTATATTGATGATATTAACCTCCTGGTACCCGCCCATATCGCGGTACGGAAAAAGGATATTCAGCAGCTTATCTCCTGGGGTATCGAAACCGTAACGACCGATGGAGAGGTCGTCATCCCCAATAAGGACGAGAATCCCTCCCTGGTCGGGGTAACGGTCACCAAAGATGGCAAACCCATACCCCAGGCAATGTACAAAACTCCGGCCCCCGCGGCTCAAAAGAAGACCATCAGTATCCTGTCTCTTAAAGAAGTTCAGGATAATCAGGAAAATTACCAAACCTATCTGAAGTTGATTGAGGAACTGGATAAGGTATTCAGGGCCTATATCGGGAACCAGGACGTTCCCAGCCGGTCCATCGATGCCATTGCCAACAGACTGCTTGTCGCCGTGCGGGAACAGAGGGGCCAGCTTATCGGCTTTATTCTGGGCGGCGAAGTAGTGGGCCACGAGTTGGCAAAGAGTTCGGTAAATACAGCCATTCTGGCGGCCCGTACCGCGATGGCGCTCAAGCTGGCTCCCCACAAGATCCTACAGGTGATCGCCGGCTCCCTGCTCCACGACATCGGTATGCTCAAACTGCCGAAAAATGTGCTGGAACGGCAGGGGAAGCTCTCCGCCGGGGAATTACAGCTTATCCAGGCCCACCCGCTGGCCTCTTATAAGATAATTTGCAAGGAACTGGGCTTTCCGGATGACGCGGGGATTGTCGCCTATCAGCACCATGAACGCTGGGACGGTACCGGCTATCCGAATAAGCTCGCCGGGGCGAACATCGATCTGCGCGCCCGGATCGTGGCGGTGGTGGACGCCTTTGAGGCCATGGTCAGCGAGAAACCCTACCGCACCTCCATGGAAGGCTCACAGGCGGTCAAGGCCCTCTACGCCGATAACGGCCGCCGCTTTGACCCGGAAGTGCTCAAGGCCTTTATCCGTACTATGGGTATCTACCCCATCGGCTCCTTCGTCAAGCTGAACAATAACGCGATATGCCGGGTGATCTCGGTTGAGGGAAGCGCCCCGTTACGGCCCAATGTGGAAGTCCTTATTGATGAAAATGACCGGACTTTCCGGCCCGGAGAAGGCAAAGTATATAACCTGAGTCAGGAACACGACATATTTATCGCGAACGCACTGGATCCCAAAGAAATAGAAAAACACGGGTGAACCCTTCAAGGGCCGGACGGGACGGAGAATCCCAGGCCGCCGCATACCTTGAGGCGTCCGGGCTGAAGATCATAGCCCGAAACGTGCGTTCCCAGATCGGAGAAGTCGATCTTGTCGCCCTGGACGGGGAAATCATCGTTTTTATCGAGGTAAAAACCTGGTCGGTCTACACTTTTGACAGCCTTTCCCACGGAATGAATTCCAAAAAACAGCGCCGTATAATAGAAACAGCTAAGTATTTTCTCTCCGTTCATCGAGAATATAATAGTATGGCCGTTAGATTTGATGTTATTTTCATTAGCCCGGTTACAGGGGCGCCCATGGCCGCATCGGAAAAATTTACCCACCTCAAAGCGGCCTTTATGGAGTGTGTATGATTGGCATGCCCCAAGGAATTCGGGTAATAACAAAAAATAACACTCAAATGGTCTCTCCACGAATTGCAATTTTACGGCAGAAGATCGATAATGAGGATTATCTTTACGAGGCGATCCAGCGTATCGCCCAGGTCCTGAGCGATGAGATCCTGGAATTACCTCACGGAGGTCCGTATCATGAGCGGCAATGGAAGAGGGGGAAATAATAACCGGCGAAAACCCTTTAGACACCGGGACCGGGCAGGCGACGAAACAGCGGTTTCGGGGCACGATCCCTGGCAGGATAATCCTGCTCAAAAAAAAAGCCGGAAGCCGGAAGCGGGATTCAGCGGATTAACCTCCGCTAAAACCGAACAATTTGAACGTCCCAAGTGGGCTCCGGTAAAATTGTCCGCGGCCCCCCTCCCCTCGCATAACTGCTCTATTTGCGGCAAGTCCATTAAAGACATGGCGTCCGCCCTAACCGATAAATCCGGGCTTCCCGCCCACTTTGACTGTGTCCTGGAAAAGGTTACCGATAACGAGGCTCAGGAAAAGGGCGATGTGGTTTCGTATATAGGGGGCGGACGCTTCGGTGTTGTACACTACGCTAACCCGCAGGATGTAAGGGGATTCAAAATTAAGAAAATAATTGAATGGGAAGACAAGGAAAATCGGGCGGACTGGCGAAAAAACATAGCCGACCATTTTTCTGTGACTTAGCCTATGGAAGAATCAAACCAGGAGTTTTTGCTTGATCCTAAAATTATAGAAAATTACGCTCTGCTTCAGGACATCGGTGTTTTACAGCATATCGATAGGCTTACTAAAGAAATTAAAGAATACCAGAGCCTCCTCTTCGGCGCCGCGGAAATTTTTAACTGCACTACTACCGACGAAATCATGGACGCCACGGTATGGCAAATATCGGACCTGTACCTGCCCTCCTTTGTGGCGTTTATCTGGAAGCCCCTGCAAAACCGGAACGACGTGATTGTCAAGGGCTATCAGAACTATAAATTTGTAGATATGAATCTGAATATCGAAAATATTATCCCCATGGAATCCTTTTTCCAGATGAACCGGGAGCCTGTCGCGTATGAGGACCTCAGGGAAGCCCTCAATAAAGAGCCGGAAGCGAAACTGATCTTGAAATCTCTGGATAAACTAATTCCGGAACTGGTGATCCCCATTTTGGGCCCCCAGGGACTCTACGGAATTATCCTGGTGGGAGCCAAAATACTTACCGGGAAGTATACCGCTTCGGAGCTTCTATTTCTCAGACAGCTCATGTCCTTTGTTTCCCAGGCTATTCAGAACCATATTCACTACGAACATTCGGTGAGAGATGTAAAAACGGGGCTTTTTAATCACGGCTTTTTTACCACCCGGCTCAGCGAGGAGGTGGCGCGGGTTAGGCGTACCGGGTATACCTCGTCCCTTATCGTGAGCGATGTGGACAAATTCAAGAATTTTAACGATAGTTACGGCCATCTTGCGGGGGATAAGGTCCTGGAATACATTGCCCAGACGATTAAGCAGAGCGTCAGGACCGACGATGTTCCTTCCCGGTTCGGCGGAGAGGAATTCACCATCCTGCTCCCCAATACGGACGGGGAGATCGCCTGGCGTGTTGCGGAACGGGTCCGTACTTCCATAGCGGGCATGGCGGTCCCCTGGGACCCGCCTCTACCCCAGGTAACCGTCAGCCTGGGGGTTACTTCTTTTAACAAGGAAAATATCGCCGATCCGGATACAATCATTCGCCGGGCGGATGAGGCGCTTTATCAGTCCAAGGAAAACGGCAGAAATAGAATAACTGTTTGGGAAGGCGGATCGGCAATTTTAAATTTGACGTAAAATTAGAGAGGTAAAAATTCACCTTTCAGGTGAATTTTTTGCTAAACCCGACGAACTCTTAGCCGTACTAATCATAGAGGTAATTTTGATAGGCATAATTGGAGCCATGGAAGATGAGGTTACGATGCTCCGGGAGGAAATCGAAAACCAAAAGACGGAAACAGACGGTGTGTTTGAATTTATCACCGGAAAGCTTGAGGGGCAGGATGTGGTATTGCTGCGCGGCGGTATCGGGAAGGTCAATGCCGCGGTTGGCTGTGCTTTCCTCATTCAGCGGTACCGCCCCGCGCTCGTGATCAACACCGGGTCCGCCGGCGGGATCGATCCGTCCCTTAGTTTTGGGGACGCGATCATCTCCGACGGCCTGGTCCAGCACGACGTGGATGTAACGGCCTTCGGGTATGCGCCGGGGCAGGTACCCAAGATGCCCGCGGTATACACCGTTCCGGAGGAACTTATCCGGCTGGCGGAACAGGCCGTGGACGAGCTTACGAAGGAGGGCTTGCTCCCGGCGGGCTTTAACCACGTGCGGGGGCTTATCGGTTCCGGCGACGTGTTCATGCACGAGGAGGAACGTATCCGCAAGACGCGGGAGCTTTTCCCCGCGATCCGGGCGGTGGAAATGGAGGCTGCGGCCATCGCGCAAACCTGCTACCTCTGCTCAATTCCCAGCCTGACCATCCGGGCGGTGTCGGACATTGCCGGAAAGGAATCGCCGGTAAAATTCGACGAATTCCTTCCCGTTGCCTCTAAACACTCGGGCGAGATCGTCCGCCGCATTGTTCGGAATTGGCGGGGGAAGTAAGGCAGCAATTCGCAATTTAAGAAGATTAACCACGAACGACACCGAACCACGAACGAAGCCGATAAAAAAGCGTGGATTTTGAACCAGGGAGATTAAGCGGTGATCAGAAGTCAACCATACCCCGCCGCAGAGCACTAAACTTGACCCATAATTCGCGAGTATCAGACACCGGAC
>JAITNM010000010.1 GCA_031290475.1 Treponema sp.
TCGCCGTCTCCAGCCCCGAGTACCTCGTCACCCCGGGGGACCGGTATGTTCTCGCGTATTCCCTCAACGGCGTCCCCGTGACCTACCCTATCTCCGTTGATAACTCGTACCGGGTCAGGGTCGCCAACCTCGGCGTCATCAACGTCTCGGGCAAAACCTTCCCCCAGTTCAAGGCGGAGGCGGAAGCGGTGGTCACCAAAAACTACCCCCTGGGCGCCGCACAACTGGTCCTGGAACAGGCCGCCGCCTTTACCGTCTTCGTCTCGGGGGAAGTGTCCCTCTCCCGGGACCTTCCCGCCTGGGCCCTGGAGCGGCTCGGGGATATCCTTGACGCCGCCGAACTGACCCCCTACGCCTCCCTCAGGGACGTCACGGTCGCTTCGGCCGGGGGAAAGACGGGAACGTTCGACATCTTCAAAGCCCGGCGGTCCGGGGATGTCCGGGAGAATCCCTACCTGCGCCCCGGAGACCGGATCACGGTGAAACGGACGGAACGGATGGTCACGATCTCGGGAGCGGTGGAACGTGAAGGGTCGTACCAGTTACTGGCCGGGGAGCATCTGAAGGAACTGGTACGGTATTACGGGAGCGGGCACGCGCCGCTGGCGGACCTGAGCCGGATAGAGCTGGTGAGGTATGTGGACGGGGAGGACGAATCGGGGAACAAGGTGTTTCTGGGGGCGAAAGACATTGAGGGGAATTATCCGCTCAAGGACTTTGACAGCGTGTATATTCCGTGGACGACGGATTTGGCGCCGGTGATGTTCGCGGAGGGGGCGGTAAACGCGGCGGTAAGCCCGGGCGGCGGGGAGGAACTGACGACGTCGAACCGGGTGATCGTGAGATTTGAGGCCGGGGAGAACTACGCGTCGCTGGTACAGAAGAACCAGGGGTGGTTTTCGGCGATATCGGACACGCAGAACGCGTACGTGAGGAGGGGAGGGGAACGGATCATGATAAACCTGAACCCGATGCTGTACGATTCGAGTTACCGGAGCGAATACCAGGTGGAGGCGAACGACGTGCTGGTGATACCGTTCCGGCAGTACTTTGTGACGGTGGCGGGGGCGGTGGCGAAGCCCGGGAGGTACGCGTACATCCCCGACCGAGACTGGGAGTATTACATAGGGCTGGCGGGAGGGTTTGATCCGGTGAGGAACATGATGCAGGTGGTGACGATACGTGACATGGGTGGAAAGCGGATGGGGAAGAAGGACATCATCGGGCCCGAGACGATAATAACGGCGAGCAACAACGGGTGGCTGTATAACTTCAACCTGGTGGCGCCCGTGGTGACGACGGCGTTATCGATAGTGACGACCTTTATCACGGTACTGATGCTTCAGGGGAGATAAGGAGTCAAATCCCCCGGCAAAGCCGGGGGATTACCCATGGCATTTATATTGAACTATATTCCGCCCCGGAATACAATAAAATAATGCTTATACAGGAAAGAGTTTATATAAGGGTACGTGAATAACATGAATACGAAAAAAAACGCAATCATGTACGGCGCCGGTAATATTGGCAGGGGGTTTATTGGCCCTCTTTTTGCAAAGTCCGGTTATCAGGTCACCTTTATTGATGTGGCTCCTGAAACGGTAAATGCCCTGAACCGGGATGGACGCTACCCGGTTCGTGTACTCTCCAATGATTGCCATACAGACAATTGGGTCGAAGGGGTGTGCGCAGTAAACGGACAGGATGCGGAAACGGCGGCCCGCTGCATTGCGGAAGCGGATATCATGGCTACCGCAGTGGGAGTCCGGGTATTGCCTTTTATTGCCCCGGTTATCGCAATGGGTTTGAAAATACGTTTTCAAAATACCAGAACGCCCTTAAATATCATTATTTGTGAAAATCTAATGGATGCTAATCATGTGCTTGGAAAATTAATAAAAGAAAACCTGAATGAAGAAGAATGGGAAATTTTTGATGAGCGAATTGGACTAGTCGAAGCATCAATAGGACGAATGGTCCCTATTCAAACAAAAGAGATGCAGGACGGCAATCCCCTTCGTATCTGTACAGAGGCTTATGGTTTTCTGCCGGTAGATAAAAACGCCTTTATTGGGAAAATACCTCTTATTAACGGCATGGTTCCCTTTGGTAAATTCGATTTTTTTATTCAGCGAAAACTATTTATTCATAATATGGGACACGCGGTTTGCGCCTATCTGGGTATACTATTGGGTGATCAGTATATATACGAAACCATAAACCGGGGAGAAATTCTTTTTATCGTTCAGAATGCGATGATTGAAAGCGCGTTGGCCTTGTCGGCTAAGTTCGATATGCCCCTGGAAGATATGATATTTCATATAAAGGATCTACTTTACCGTTTTTCAAATAAATCACTAGCCGACACCTGTGCCCGCGTCGGCGGCGATGTGGTCCGTAAACTCGGAACATCAGATCGTTTGATAGGCGCCATGCGCTGTTGCGGCGAAGCGGGAATTACCCCAGTCTTTATTTCCATCGGCTCAGCGGCGGCCCTTCATTGTTACCTCAAGGAAAAGGGATTCACTCAAACGCTCGAAACTGCGGCAAACGCATTAGTGGAAATTTCTTTACTACAAAAGGAATCGCCGGAAGCAAAGCTTATACTTTCAATATACTCAAAGCTTTTAAATGGCGTCGATCTTTTCGAATTACGTAAAGTTGCTATGTTGGACGGAAATAAACCGGGGGTGATATGATAGTATGTCTCATCGGTACGACTTATAATTCAATTTGTATGTCCAGTCAAGTCATACAAATTTTGCTGTCATACAAATTTTACCTTCAAAACCGGAAAATTCCTTTCAGCCAAATGCAGCTTAAATCCCGGTAAGCCCCGTAGCTTCCCCGGCCGTCAATGCCGCCGGTAAAGAAATCGCTTCCCAGAGAAAGGCTTACGGCATCGGTCAGGGCGTATTCGGCGGATACGCTGCCCACGCTGTCAAAGTCAAAGAGGTCCAGGTAATACCAGACCGAAAGGGTAAGGGTTTCCCGGAAAAAAGAGCGGGCGACCCGCAGGCTTGCGCCGTTTTTCCGCCAGGGCCTTTCGGTTCCGCCGGAATACGCGTCCGGCAGCAGATCCTCGTAATACTGGGCGGAAAGGCTCCACCCCGAGGGGTTCCAGTCAATACCCGCAAGGGCCTGGAGCCTCTGCTGCTTCACCGGTTCGTCCCTTTGCCGGGCCAAGAGGGCGGCTGCCGTGTCCGCCGCCGGGCGCTCATAACGGCCGCCGCCGGTCCAGGCCGTCTCCAGCCGCAGGAGGATCTCCCCCAGGGGGATGCTCGCGTCGGCCCCGGCGGTGATGGTCCGTTCGTATTCCGGCAAAAGTTCAATCCCGGTTGGGATCGGGGGGCCGCCAATCAATTCTTTCCCCATAAAGGGAATGTCGTTCCAGCCGTAAAACCCCATGGCGGAAAAATCCACCCCGGACGAATACCAGGAAACCCGCAGCCCGTATTCTCCATCGGCAATGGTCCGCGGAGGGGCGGCGTCCTGTATTGAAACCGGTAAGGCCGCAGGCCAGGCCGCCCCGCCCATATCGACCGATGAGGGAAAAAACACCGCATAGAGGGGATTGTGCTCCCCGGGGAGGCGGGCGGGGCTGAAAAGGGGCAGCCACAGGGCTTCAATCGCCAGAGCGGGAAACGAATACCGGAGTTTGAGGCCGTCCACCGCAAGACGGCTCCCCGCAAAGTCGAGCCCCGCATAGGCGGTCAGGTTTTGGGGACAGACCACATCGGTGAGGATGAGGCCGTCCGCAACGCCCCATGATACAAGCTGCCTTCCCAGCCTGAGGCTAAAGCCCCCGGCGCCCCAGTCAAGCCAGGCTTCCCCCAGGGCAAAACCGGTACGGTCGGGGCTTACGCCGTTATACTCCGCAGAAAGGGAAACGAAGGCTACGGCTTCTCCGGCAAAGGCGCTGATTTCCCCGGTAAAGGCGTTGCGGGAATCGGTCAGACGCAGGTCCTGTGAAAAAGGAACGGCCTGGAGGGTTTCCACCGAACCATGGAGTTCCACTTTGACCTGGGCCGATAGCGGCGCGGCGCATAACAGTAACGCTACGGTGCAGAGCAGAAGCGCGGTGCGTAGCAGCAGTACACGGATAGCGAAAAGGCCGCCAGACCTACACTTCATCGCAGGTTCCCCCGTTCCAGGGTGGTGACCGCAAAAAGACTGTCATCCAGGGGGATGTTGAATTTGATCTCCGATATTTCGATAACTGTGGAATGTTTGTTCTGCACATTGGTCATTTCCATTTTAAGCGCGGTCCAGATGTTGTCTATTCTTTGAATATTCGATACCCGCAGTGTTTTAAGGGGCTTGTCCTGGCGGTCATAATAATCCGCCGCGGCGATAACGTTCGAATCCTTGCGGATCCATATAACACGCCTCCCGTAGGGGTCGCTTTTGTCTTTGGGCCGGGCCTCCACTATCCGGCAGGGTTCGCCGTCAATTGATTCCTCACCCTGGAAGCTAAAGGTATCTTTGGCAAGGCTCCGGCTCCCCATGTCCTCGTAGGTAAAATCGGTTCCCATAAAATCATCGTTTTTTCCGGAACCGGTAATACGCCGGACCCGTCTCATGGCCGGAAGGTAGAGCCACATATCGTCGTCTTTGGATTCATCATCGTAAGAGAATGACAGATACCCCGTCCCCGCCACATCACGGGGGCTTTGAAAGACCATGAGAATTTTGTCCGTGTCCCCATAGTCTTTAAAATAATACGAAACTTCCCGGAACCGGGGAGCCCCCCTGCCGCTTGAGAGGGTCATGCCAAGTTTGTACTGAGCCGTATCCCCGGTATACCGTTCATCCGCCAGTTTCATAATATCGTAGCCGCTCAATTCCTGCGCAAAAACACCAACTGTCACAAATACGAATAGAAAGAGGATGAACCACTGACCACACGAACCACACGGACAAAAGAAGGTGAGTCTGCGGAGTTTTTCTTCGTTATCGCAGCGTAAGTCCGTGAGGTCAGTGTTGTCCGTGGTTAATTTTAAATATTGATTATTCATTAGACAGCTCCTTCTTTAACGGTTTCAAAACGTATATCAGCAGCGGGGTAAGAGTATAATCCGAAAGCAGCGCCGCCGCCATGCCGGTAATGGCCAGGGTTCCCACATGGAAGAGCATGGCGATGGGGCTGAAAGAGTAGACCGC
>JAITNM010000015.1 GCA_031290475.1 Treponema sp.
CGTTCAATACCGGTTCCTTTTCACGGCAATAAGGATCTGGGTATTCTTGGTAAGCGGATACTCAAAGAAGCCGGTATAGAAGATTAGGAGGTACGGACATGGTTTATAACTGCACTATCGAAAAAGACGGGGATATGTTTATAGTCCAGTTTCCGGATATGCCGAATATTCAGACTTTTGGGAATACCCATGAGGAAGCCCTGGCAATGGCTCAGGAGGCCCTTGAGGGCTGCCTGGAATCCGATATTTCCCGCGGGCTATCAATTCCCCCTCCTGCATATAAAGAGGGCTATCCCTCCGGCTCCGGGAGCTCCGGGGGGAACAGAGCCAAACAGACATAGCCCGGAAGCTGGGGCTTTCCTATCAGTCCTACCAGCGCCTTGAAAACCCCCGGAAAGCAAACCCTACCATAAAGACCCTGGAGAAGATCGCCCATGCTTTTGGGCGGGAATTAAGCGTTTCAATGTAACCTGCGTAGTCTGGTAGTAATTCCGTCCGCCTCCAAAATATAATTACGGAATAAAATAATTTTGCCTGATACACTGTATCTATAATTAAAAGGCAAGGAGGATTTTTATGCCGGAAAATTCAAAGATTAATAGCGGCGTTTGGTGCATCCTTATCTGCGCATGGGTTACAATGGCGGCATCTCAAATCATTATTTTCGGCTATGGAATGATGATGCCCGGCATTATGGCGGAATTCGGGGTTGATCCCGCAACCATGGGTAAAATCGGCGGGACAGGAGCCTGGATCGGGGTAATTACCCTGTTTCCCGCTTCAATTATATTTTCAAAACTTAATCCAAAGATTTCAGTCCCCCTGGTGATCCTGGGGACTGCGGCGGGGCAGTTTATCTCCGGCCGGGCCGCCGGTATTTCCATGCTCTATATAGGGGCTATCCTGGTGGCGATTTTTTCACAGCTTATTGCCACGCTGCTCGTGGGCGCCAAAGTGCGGGGCGTCCCCCCGGATTCCATGACCCAGGTCAACGGCCTTGAAAATTTTATGGGCCCCATCGGACAGATAATAGCCACCCTGGCAATGACCCAACTTTTGACCTTGGTTAACGGCTGGCGCGGAGTTTATACCCTTATGTCAATAATCATGCTTATTGCCCTGGTGATTTATTTTATCGTCTGGGGGAACGGGAAACGGATAAACTATGGTCAAGCCGGTTCCGCTCCGGAAGCTGCCGAAGTTCCGGCGGGAAGCACCTTGTCGGCCGTAAAGGAGGCCATGAGCAATAAGGTGGTATGGTTAACCGGACTCGCATGGCCGGGAACCATCATAATTTGGACCGCCATGTTCTATTTCTACCCTACCTATGCCACCACCATTCTTGGATTGGATCTAAAAACGGCGGGCGCCATATTGGCCATGATTCCGGTTTTTTCAGCCGTCGCGTCCCTGACTTCTCCCATGCTGGCAAAAAAAATCGGCTATGATAAACCCCTCATCTGTATCTGGGGTATCATCCTCCCGGTTTTTTATTATATGATGACCGTTGTTCATAGCGTTCCCCTGTTGTGCCTCTTTTCCGCCCTGGCCGGCTACGGCTGCAATTGTTTTGTCCCCCTGTTGTTTACCAATGTGTACAAGGTTGGATTGTCCCGGCAGGCCGTCACCATCGCTACCGGTACAATTTTTGTTTTTATTATCATGGGTACCGCTATCGCGGGCACGGCTGTCGGCGCGTTAACCGGTATCTTCGGTATCAAAGGCGCTCTTAATATTGCCTGCCTGGCTCCCCTCTGGTTCGGAGTTTTAACCCTGTTCCTGCCGGAACTGGGTTATAAGAAAATGGCTGCTTTAAAAGCGGCGGCTGAGAAGGCGGCGGCGGGACTTTAATTTTTATATTGGGGGCTTTATGGGCCCCGCGTCCAATCGCGGATATTTGCCTCTCACAACTCCCTTACCGTCAGCTTGCCGCGCTCCCCCCAGTACCGGAGAAACGCGCCGGTATCTATATTGATAGTCCCGTTATGTTCCTCCGGTTCATCCAGCGGAGTGTGGCCGCAGTAGACCCTGGTAATACCGGGAATCGTTATCCGATCGGGAAATTCGCCGCGATACCAAAAAATCGTGTCCAAATAAGGATAGGGATTTATCTCTATTGCTTCCAATGAAACAACATCAGGAAGCCGTGCATGAAGGATGAGGGTAGTATCCACTTTTATAATGAGGGGAAGTCCAGCCACGGCTTTTGCAAGTTCCGCAAGATAGATTTTACTTTGCCGGTACTGCCATTCACTGCCATTGCCATAACTATAGTGTTTATACAGGGAAGTATGCTGTACATAAAGCTCTATAAACATGTGCTCGTGGTTACCCATGACCGGATAAAACCACTTTTTCCTCAGATAGGCCAGGGCGTCACGGGATCTCGGTCCCCGGTCAAAGAGATCTCCCACACAGAAAAGCCGGTCTTTGGCTGTATTAAACCGGATTGTTTTCAGATACAATTCGAGGTCGTCATAACAGCCGTGAATATCACCGCAAACAAAATCACGGCCCTGGAGGTTTTTTTCAAACCGCCGGACCGGTTCCCGTAAGATGTCCATAAAGCTATTTCCCGGTTGTCCGCCGCTGTCCGCGCCGTTGGCGGGTTACTTCATACAACAGTATTCCTGCTGCAACAGACACGTTAAGGGAATCTATCCTGCCCTGGGCGGGAATGGCAACCATGGCGTCGCATGATTCCCGGAGCAGCCGGGAAATGCCCACGCCTTCACCGCCCAGGATAAAGGCCGTCCTGCCCCGGAGGTCACGGGCGTAGACCGCTTCCCCCTCCATATCGGCGCCGTAAATCCAGAACCCCGCATCCTTGAGGTCCTGTACGGCCCGGGGCAGATTCGCCACCTCCGCGGCGGGAACCCAGGCCGCCGCCCCTGCCGAAGTTTTGGCAATTACCTCGGCGTGTTTGGCTATACGCCGGTTCCGGGTCACCACAAGATCAACCCCGAACTGATCGCAGGAACGGAGAATTGCCCCATAATTGTGGGGATCGGTAATCTCATCAAGGATCACCACAAGCGCCTCCGTGCGCCCTCCTCTATCCGGATTACCAATCCCGGTTGGGGTTCCAAGGCCGGCAATGAACTTTTCAAGGGATATTTCATTGCCAACAGTATTACTATATTCCTCCACTTCCAGGACTATCCCCCGGTGATCCGGGGCAATACGGTCAAGGTCATGGGCGCCCACCCGGTCAATCCGGATGCGGTATTCCCCTGCCAGGGCAACAAGTTCCCGCGCCCTGGGTCCCGCCTTTGCTACCAGGAGAGGACCTTTCGCGCCTCCGGCCTTAATCCGTTCTTCAATCGCATGAAATCCTGTTAAATATCCCACATTTTACTCCAAACAAAGGGCAGGCTTAAAGCTCGTAAGTTTTCCCATACTGCACAATTTCTGTGCCGGCGTATCCTTTTTCGGAAAGATAGTTTTTAAAATACGCTTGCGCCTTCGGCTCGCCATGCACCAACAGTATCTTTTTAAGACGGGAGGTATCCAGGGAATCAAGCCACTGGGTTGCCTCAAAATAATCGGCATGGGCGCTAAAGGCGTTGATCTCCTCCACCTCGGCCCGGCGTTTGAACCACATCCCGTGTATCTTCAGCTCCGTTTCCTTGTTACGGATTCTGCGGCCCAGGGTATTTTCCGCCATATAGCCCACCGTAAGAATTGTCGTATTAGGGTCCTGGATACTGTGGATCAGGTGATGCTGAATACGGCCGGCTTCGCACATGCCGTCCGCCGAGATAATGATGAGAGGGCCCGGATGATCGTTAAGCGCCTTTGATTCCTCAACACTGGTAGTAAAATGGAGGGAATTAAAACCGAAGGGGTTTTTGTGGTGTTTAATAAAGGCGTTGTGTATCTCTTCGTCATAGCATTCAGGGTGAATCTGAAAGATCGTGGTAGCGTTCGTAGCCATAGGCGAATCCACAAAAACCGGAATTTCGGGAATAATACCTTCATCTACCAAAAGGTGGAAGTAGTAAACCAGCTCCTGGGTACGTTCAATGGCAAAAGCGGGGATAATGATCCTGCCTTTTTTTTCCACGGTCCGCCGGGCTATTGCGGCAAGCTTTTCCATAGCGTTACCGGTGGAATCGTGCCGGCGATTACCGTAGGTACTCTCCAAAACAATATATTCAGGAGGCGGAAGCTGGTGGTCCGGGTTCCGGATAATAGGCTTTTTCGGCCTCCCTAAATCGCCGGAAAAGAGAACGTTTGTTTCCTTCCCGTTTTTCTTTACCGTAACAAACGCCATGGCGGAACCGAGAATATGGCCCGCGTCAAAAAATTCAAGCTTCACCCCATCGCCTATGTACATTGGCCGTTTGTATGAAACCCCTATCATTTGGTTCGAAGTATTGACCACATCTTCCTCGTTAAAAAGAGGCTGCCAGTCAAATTGCTCGCCCTTCTTTTTGGCCTGCTTGCGAAGATACATCGCGTCGTGGGCCTGAATCTTGGCGGAATCCATCATGATAAGGCTTGCAAGGTCCCGGCTCGCGGGGGTGGTATAGATATTACCCGGGTAATTGTATTTTACCAGGACCGGCAGAAGCCCGCAATGATCGTAATGACCGTGGGTCAGGATAGCTGCCTCGATCCTGTCCGTACTAATGCCGAACTCCCTGTTTTTCCTATCCGCCTCGGCGCGGCTGCCCTGAAAGGCCCCGCAATCCACAAGATAGCTTTGCCCGTCAATTTCCAAAACGTGCTTGCTTCCGGTAACTTCCTCGGCAGCGCCAAGGGAATAAAACATTATTGCCATAACATCAGAATACCCTATTTTCAGAGATAAAAAAATAGTCTAGACTAAAAAACCAGTTTAGATTAAGGAGAAACGACCATGAAAAAATCATCCATACCTGTTTTTATCTTTTTCACCCTTCTTTTCGCCATACCCGGCTTTACGCCCGCCGGAAGCGGCCTTCTCCCCGGCCTGGACGCCCAGGAAGTAAACCAGGGGGCCTATAATAACATTATCAACCACTACGGCGCCCGGAATAATTACACAGCCGGAAACATCAGCAGGAGCGATATTGATAAGATAGTCACCGCCGGTATCCGCGCCCCCAGCGCGGGTAACCGCCAGCCCTGGCATTTCACCGTAGTCCAAGACCAGGCCCTGGCTAAGAGAATAATTTCGAGCCTCACCGACGGGAATGTTTTGATCATCATATCCGCATCCGGCGACGGCAAGACCAACGGACCCGCGATTCTCGACTGCGCCCTGGCTGCCGAAAGCATCTACCTCGCCGCACAGGCCCTGGGCTACGGCTCCCGGATCTATACCGGGCCTATGGAAACGGTTAACGGCCTCAAAACCGAACTGGGCTTCCCCAACGGACACAGCGCCGTAGCCCTGGTACGGGTGGGCAAAGTCCAGCCTGTGGACGCCGCCAGCGCCGCTTCCGCCCGGAAGAGCCTGCGCGAGGTGGTGACGTACAAATAAGTGAGGATTTTTGCTGTTTTTTGCCCCCATTACGAAACCGCCCCCCGACAAGGACCTCCCCCATACAAGCGGGTTCTTGGGGAGGCGTGGGACTAAAGCCTTATGGAAGAAAGTCCATATAGCAGATTGTACCGTATCGACCGGCCGCGACAAAACGGCTCCCGTTATAGGTTATGCTCGCAATAGGATCATATGCGCTAAAGGCGCCGGGATCCTGGTCCAGTACTGTCCAGGTTGTTCCGTCGATCGAACAGGCGGTTTCGCCGCCATCTCCGACCGCGACATAACGCCCGCCACCGTAGGCTATATCATTGACAGCAGAGCCTGTTCCAAAGACATTGGATGCCAAGGGAGACCAGGTTATACCATTGGTAGAATAGCCGATTTCTCCGTTACTTGATCCCGCGATAAAGCGGTCATCACGCTCACTGTAGATAATGAAAAGGATGCGAGCGGCGCCAAAACAACTGAAATTACTTGCCGGATACCAGGTTGCGCCATCGTCATCCGAATAGCCGATCTCGGGAGAAGAGGTAGCGCCGCCAACCGCGACCCACTTGTTGCCGTAGGCTATGCTTATGGGAGAATTCGTAGAAGGATAGGTTAATACCGTAGCCCAGTTTACACCGCCATCATCAGAACGGGCTATACCGGCCCCGCCAACCGCGACAAAATGACCATCGTGATAGGCTATACCATGCTTCCGCCGATTTGAACGAACTCTCATGCTGCCCCCGGAAGGCCGTCTCCGCCATCATCCCAGGACTCATCTTGAACGGCAGTCCGGCTATCCGCAAATATTCATCCAGCGGTATTATTTCCCGGCGCCGTTCCCCCGCCTTCCCCTGCACCTTCAATACACTCCGCCTGATTACTAATACTCCCTCCGTGGTCTGTATCTCCCATTCCTGTTTCCCCTTGTTCCGTACCGTTACTCCGATGTCCCTCAGCGCTGTTTTTTTTCCAGTATCAGCTCGTCCCCCCCACTGTTGTTCGCCAATTCCGTATAGACCCGCTTGAGTATCTTATCCGATAATTTCCGCGATTCTCCCCAGAGCGCCTCTATAACGTTGATATTCAGTTCCCGCTCATCATCTGTCGCCTGGAACTCGTCCGCTTTTGCCCTCAGCCCAGCCTCAAATTCCGCTACCGCTCCCTGTATCAGTTCTTCCTTCTTTCTTGCGTCCATTGATATCCCCTCCCAGAGATACCTTCAGTATATCATGCTTTCCCGCCTTGCCCCCAAAAAGAAGTTGCACCCCAATCTGGCTATTAGTGGTTGGTAGGCACTATCATTTAACACTTGACTAATTCCTTATTCTGTAATAAAATAGAGTAACAGTTAGCACTTGCGATAACGAAAAAACATCATTTGCAAATTATTTTTTATATTATTTAAAATCACTATCTTCAGTATATAACCTAAAATGCCGTCTTTTTATTTAACCTACGCAGAATTTTAGCTCCTACGGGTGAACCTGAAAGATAAAAACAGCTGCCCGCCAAAGAATGATTTGCAATTCGTTATATAGTAAGGAAATAAAGACTTCCGCGAACAGGCAGGCTCTGTAAAAATCATCAAAAAACCAAATATTCCGGTTGACAGATCCTTTTACGTAGGTTATAATAATATAACCTACAAGGAGGAGATATGCCGTCAATTACCAAGCAACA
>JAITNM010000044.1 GCA_031290475.1 Treponema sp.
CGGAAGTTCCAGGAAGTAATTGAGCCGTTTTTTTGCGTCGTGGTAAAAAGCGGTCAGCACCTTACGGTACGCCGTTTCAGTGCCGCCGGACAAGGCAACCCCTTGTGCGGTATCCACGTCTTTTATGAACAGGCCCTCCGGCCCTTGAGAGGCGCCGTTCCGGAACGGGAATTTTTCATCTTCCGGCGCCGTATGCGGGAAGGGGTTCTTCCGTTTTTCGGAAGGTATCCACAGTTCCAGGATTTTGTTGAGTTTGTCCGTGTTTATGGGCTTTAAAAGGTAGCCGTCGAATTTTCTGGCCAGGAAATATTCCTCTATGCCCCGGACGGCATTGGCGTCAAGGGCGATGATGGGGATGTTTTTGATATAATCCTGTTCCAGACTCCGGATGGCCGCCGCGGTTTCTATTCCGTCCATACCGGGCATCTGGTGATCCAGAAATACAATATCGTAGGAATGCTGTTCAAGGAGCATAACCGCGCCTTCCCCGTTAGCGCAGCAGTCTATCTGCATTTTGTAAGGGGCGATAAGTTCTTCCATAACCATCAGATTGGCGCTGATGTCGTCCGCCACGAGAAGATGGGCATTGGGGGCGATAAAGGGGACTTTGAAAGGTTCTTCTTGCTCCAAGGCGCTGTTAAAGGAGCTGAGATCCATGTTGGAGACATCGAAGGACGTTGTATCCAGTACCGTCTGAGAGAGGGTGATGGTAAAAACACTGCCTTCGTCCGGCCTGGATTCGACGGTGATGTCGCCTCCCATGAGCCGGCTGAGTTTACGGGAAATCGCAAGCCCGAGTCCCGCGCCCCCGATGCCATAATTTACCCGCTGCTCCAGCCGGGAAAAATCCCCGAAGATGAGGGCAATATCCTCTTCTTTTATTCCCGCCCCCGTATCGGAAACGGTAAAAACGACGGTAATTTGTTTGCCCTGCGACAGTGTTTCTGTCTTTTCCATGCCTGTAGACAGGGAGATTGTTCCCTTCTTCGTGTATTTTACCGCATTGCCCAGGACGCTGAGCAGGATCTGCCGTATCCGGCCCTCATCTCCGAAGAGCCGGGAAGGCAGCCCTTCGCCGATTCCGGCAGCCAGTTGTATCTGTTTTTTCTTTTCCCCCAGGCGGGCATGGGTAATGCTCAGACAATCGGTAATCAGGGAGGCCAGGTAATATTCCCGGGGAGAAAGCGCCATTTTTCCCGATTCAATCTTGGAATAGTCAAGGATATCATTAATGATTATGAGCAGATTCCCCCCTGCCTGGAGAATATGGTTTACATATCCTCTTGCCGAGGCGTTCAGGTTTTCCCGCAGGGCCAGTTCACTCATGCCGATAATGGCGTTCATGGGGGTTCGAATTTCATGACTCGTGTTAGCAAGAAATTTGCTTTTTGCGTCCGAAGCGGCTTCCGCCTGTCGTTTTATATCGAAAAGGCGGACATTCTGCCTGTTTATCTTGTTTATCAGGGAAAAATATGCCCAGATGGCGATGCTGATAATAACAGCCATAATAATTCCCATCCGTATAATTTCGGCCCATAATTGATCAGAAATACTGTTGGCCTCAAAATCACAGCCAATAACCCCCACGGCTTCTCCCCGGCTGTTTAGGATAGGCATATACGTGGATATTACCCATCCCCATTTTTTCTGAAAGTCAAAGACGCCAAATTGAGGCTCCTTTGTCTTCAGGGCGCGGATCAGGGCGCGGTCATAGCTGCGTATATCCTCTTCTTCTCCCAAGAACGAAAATCCCGGATCTCCCGGATTAGCGCTGCCGTCGATGATGTGCCGGTAAACAGTCCCTTTATACGGAGCAATCGTGTAAAGGTACAGACAGTTTGTTTTGTTTTTTATTTTTAACATGGCGAGCCGGGTTTCTTCATAATAAGGATCGCCGCTATCCAGGGATTGGCTCAGCTTTTCGAAGGCGTCTCCGTCGATCAATGCGGCGATCTGTTCCACAATAGGAAGGCCGGCCCGGTTGGAAATCACGGAGGTTACCGCCAGTATCTGACGGATCAGAAGAAATGCGGGAACAGAAAAAATTATTACCAAAAAGAGCATAAAAAAAACAGTAAACCGGATTTTGGCAAAAATAGGATTGAGGGGTTTTACGCCGGCTTCTGCGGGAAGCGGAGCTTCTATAAGGAGATCGGTCTCATTGTTCTCCATGATCAGCCTCCGGCCTGTTATTCCAGTTCATTTTTTTTCGTTTTGATAAGGGTATCCACTCTCCAATGATTTCGTCCAGCTTGGCAATATCTCTAGGCTTGGAAAGATAGTCGTCAAACCCCTGGTCCATAAACATTTCCCTCATGCCCAAAACCGCGTTGGCTGTAAGGGCGATGATGGGCATGAAGATCACATAATCCCGATCCAGGGCCCGGATAGCGGCCGCAGTCTCTATTCCGTTCATACCCGGCATCATGTGATCCATAAAAACGATATCGTATTCGTTTTCTTCCGCCATCTTAACAGCCTCAAGTCCGCTCGTACAGGAATGGATCCGCATTTTGTAGTGTTCCAGGAGGCCTTCGGCAACCGTGATATTGGTAACAATATCGTCCACGATAAGCACCTTGGCTTCCGGGGCGGTGAACCTGGGCCGGGGGATTTCTCTTTCCGGTCCATCGTCATTTTTTGTACCGTTGAACAGGGCCGCCGCGTCCCGGGGTTGTATGGGCAGCATCAGTGTTGGTATGCCCGGCCATCGCACATCATTGTATTCAGTCAGGGGTACCAAGGTCAGATCCGGCGTGTCCATGGCAAGATCTCCGGGGGAAAGTTCCTCTAAAATTTCCTGTCCTTCATTCAACAGAAAACTCGGCAAAAAAATATAGGAGCGGTTTTGTATCTGCCGGTTTTCGGAGGACTGATTCAGGGACATTTTCAGTATGCCCCCCGCCTGTTCCCAGAGAAGGCTCTGAAGGTAGCGGCGGAATTCGTCTGTATTGGATGCCAGGGCGCAGCTTACCCCTAAATTCTTAAGCATAGCCAGGACTCCCGCTCCCTGAAGTTTCCGTTTTTCATATACCAGAACGCGGAATTTCTCGGGATGTTCCACCCGGCTCAGGGGTTCACTGTTAATCACCGTCTGCGGCAAGGTCACGGTAAAAACGCTTCCCTCGCCATAGACCGACCTTACCGTGATGTCCCCTCCCATAAACCGGCAAAGATTCCGGCTGATGGCGAGTCCCAGACCGGTTCCTTCAGCACCTCTGCTGCGCTTGAGATCAAACTGCACATAATTGCCGAAGGTTTTCTTTAACTCTTCATTTTTAATGCCTGTTCCCGTATCCGCGATTTCATAGATTAAGGTGATGTTCCCCCCGGTTCTGGTACTTGCCGGCGCTTCCCTGACCGTGAACGTGATACTCCCCCCTGCGGTGTACTTTACCGCGTTGTTGAGGAGGTTGAGCAGAATCTGCCGTACCCTGCTCATATCGCCAAAGAGGAGTGAAGGCAGGGAACTGTCTATATTGGTGATAAAGGCAATGGGCTTTCCGGAAAGGCGCATACGGATAATGTTAACGCAGTCTTCCAGTAGAGCGGCAAATTGGTATTCCCCGGGATTGACCTCAAGCTTGCCCGATTCAATTTTAGAGATATCAAGAATATCGTTGATGATGGAAATAAGGTTTTTCCCCGCCTGTCTGATATTGCTGATATAATCCCGCGCCCGGGGATCGAGTCTCTCCCGCAGGGCAAGTTCGCTCATGCCGATGATAGCGTTCATGGGGGTACGGATCTCATGACTCGTATTTGCCAGGAAGGTGTTCTTGGCTTCCGAAGCGGATTCCGCCATCCGTGTAAGATGCAGGAAGTGGCGGTTCCGCCGGTCAATGTCCTTTACCAGGGAAACGTAGACCGCCGCGGCAGCGGAACTGAAAACAACGGTCAGCGTAATTAGTATGATGATCTGGAAACGTTGTTGGTTGTGGAGGTTTTCCCCGTCATAATCGCAGCCGATGATCCCAATCAAATCCCCCGAGGCGTTTAGTATGGGCATATAGAGTGAGATGTTCCATCCTCGCGGTTCCACATAAAAGAGGCGGTTAAACTGGGTTTTTTTAGTTCTGATACATTCGAAAAAGGCAGGCTCATAACCGGACACGTCTTCCGGAGCGCCCAGGGGAGAAAAGCCCGGATCTTCCGGCGGAGCTGAACCGTCAATTACAAAGATCCAGGACCCGTCTTCTTTCTCCGCCATGGTGTAAAGGTAACGGACGGGGTTTTGTTTTTTTATAGCCAGCATTTTGCGCCGGGTTGTCTCGTAAAAGGGATCCGCAGCATCCAGGGTTTTACAGAGCCTTTCGTATTGATCCGTATCAATAAGGGCGGCGGTCTGCTCGGCAATTGGGAGGCATAACCGGGAATTGACCAGGTTTGCAATATATTTGATCTGCTCGGCGGACATAAAGCATATTACGGCAATCACCACAATCATAAAAAAAACAAAATAGAGGGCAAACTGAACCTTCATGGGTGGATTATCCCTCTTGACTGCTGCCGCCATGCCTATAAATTCCTTTTGTTGATTCTGAGGGAAATCAACAACCCCGCCGCAAGCGGCCGGGGTATGGACCCTCGCCACGAATCATACAAATACCCTTTCTTTTATGTCAATATAGCATAGGAATTGAAAAGAAACCGGCTTTGGGTTACAATTCTTATTATGAAAAGGAATTTTTTTTATCTCGCCATGGTTCTTGGAGCGCTGTTTTTGGCTGTTTCCTGTGCAAATAACCGGGGAGCGGTCTACGAGACCGAAGGTGAAGATGACGTAGAAGGTGAAGAAGAGTGGCTGCCGGTTTCCTCTTGGGAAGTTATCGGAAATTGGGAAGGAGATCTCCTTGTTCCGATATTGGAGGATAATGCCCGGGGCTTTCCGGCTTCCAAAATTGGGGTAGTTGTTACCTTTACCTATGACGGCGGGGAACAGGCGGTTCAGGGGATTCTCTTCGATTTTAATTTATTTCTTGACGATCTTCTAAAAACCTACTCGGACAAAAATATGACCAGCGCCCGGCTCTGGGACCAGTTCTTTGCCCGGAATTTCAGTGATGAAATCTACACCAGGAAGGACTATACTGTCGCCATCCAAATAAAGAAATCCGTTTATTCAAAGAGAATATTCGGGGATGACTTCTTTTTTATGAATCAGAATGGAATCCAATTAAAAAATGTGATCCCCGGGGGATTGCTGGAACCCTTCGGAGTACCCGGAGATATTGAAGTCATCCTGAATAAAAAAAAGAACTAATATGAGCGCCCTTAACCGTCCTGTGGCGATTCTTGAAATCGGGTCCACCGGTATCAGGCTCCTTATTGCCGAGATCAACGCCGATAGACAGTGGAAAGTATTGGACCGGGCGGGAAAGCCGGTGGCCCTGGGACGGGATGTATTCACCTCCGGGGAGGTCTCCCGGGAATCTCTCCTGGAATGTCTTTTGGTGCTCCGGAACTACCAGGAACTCATTACCGGCTGGGGCGTTAACCGGGACGATGTTCATGCCATTGCCACCAGCGCCCTCCGGGTAGCCCGGAACCGGGATATGTTTGTAGACCGGGTACGCCAGGAGACAGGATTTCTGCTCACCATTGTTGAAGGGATCGAAGAAAACCGGCTCATGTACCTGGCGGTGCGGTTTGCCCTGAAAAACGATCTAAGCCAGTTCTTGCGGGCCAATTCCATGATCATTGAAGTGGGCGGCGGTTCCACAGAAATCATGCTGCTCCGCCGGGGGAAGATGGTCGCCGCCCATAGTCTGCGTATGGGGACCATCCTCTTCGGCCAGCATTTCCGGCTTGCCGCAGACGCTCTCCATTCACAGTTTCGCTACCTCCGTGAAAACGTGCGGAACACTTCGGAGTTCCTCAATGCTGAAATGGAGCTTGCCCATGTCAGGACCATGATAATTGCCGGAAGTGATGCGCGTTTTCTGGCTATGCGTATAGGACAGGAACTCAACGAAGACTGTTGGACCATTGAGCGGGATGCCTTTATTCAGTTTGTGGAAAAGATCCGCAATTACAGCCCCGAGGAATGTGTACGGAATTTACAGGTTCCCTATGCGGACTCGGAAGGGTTTATACCGGGGAACTGGGTTTACCGCCTTTTCCTTGAACGTACGGCCGCCGCTCAGGTGGTGGTTCCCAACGTGTCCATCCGGGAAGGGCTGCTCATCGATCTTGCCCGGGGTGTTGATCCTGAGCTACAGGAAGAGTTCTTTTCCCAGATCATCGCTTCGGCGGTTAACCTGGGGCGGAAGTACCACTTTGACGAACTCCACAGCCTCCATGTGGCCGGACTCTGTAACAGCCTCTTTGAGGCCTTTTCCCGGGAACATGGAATGAACCGCCGGGAGAAGCTGATGCTGGAAGTTGCCGCCACCCTCCATGATGTGGGCATGTTTATCCGAGGTTCCGGACACCAAAAGCACGGACAGTACATTGTCGCCAATTCGGAGATCTTCGGTATCCACCGGGAAGAGCTGGACATTATCGCCAATGTGATCCGTTATCACCGCGGTGATCCTCCCTCACAGACGGATATTGAGTACATAGCCCTTGAACGGGAGGAGCGGATTCTGGTGCTCAAGATGGCGTCAATTCTGCGCCTGGCCGACGCGTTGGATCGGGGGCATACCCAGCGGGTTAAGGATATACGGGTGGAGCGGCGTAACGAGGCGATTGTGATCCATACCGAAGGTGATCTTGATCTCAGTTCCGAACGGACCGGGCTTGAGGAGAAGGCCGATATGTTCCAGGACGTTTTTGGCTACAAGGTTATCTTAGCATGAACCTTCGTTTCATGTTCGGTTTAACGGTGCGGCCAGATGGCCGCACTAAATAGAGGTTAGCGTGAATTTCTTTAACCGGGATCTTTCGTGGATAGACTTTAACCGCCGGGTGCTGGAAGAAGGACTCAGTTCCGATCTCCCCCCCCTGGAGAAGTTCCGGTTTCTTTCAATTGTGTCCTCCAATTTTGATGAATTTTTCATGGTCCGCCTTGCGGCGATGAAACGGGCGGAGCGGGCCGGAACCGGCGCGGGGAAGGACCCCGCCGGCCTGAGCCCCGCCGATCAGCTCAGGATTACCGCAGAAAAAGTGCGGGATTGTATAAAAAAACAGTATGAGTGTCTTAAAACTGAAATTTTCCCGGCCCTGGCCAAGGGAGGGCTGGAACTGGTACGGCCCGACGGATATTCCCTGGAAGAAATGGATTATCTGGAATCGTTCTTTATGCGGGAAATTTACCCGGTCCTTACCCCGCTCCGCTTTGATACGGATGACGGGTTTTCTTCGGTAGGAACCCTTTCTATTTATGCCGCCTTTCTTCTCTCTTCGGAAGATTCGGAAAATAAGGAAGATGATAAAGACCATATCGCTATTGTCAAAATTCCCATGGCTCTAAGCCGTATAATCAGGCTGCCCCCCGCTGCTCCAAAAGGCGATCCGGGCCCTTCCGCCTCGGCTCCTTCTTACCGCTGGGTGCTGCTGGATGATGTGATGCTCATCTGGGGGGTATACCTCTTTCCGGGCTTTACGCTCAAGGAGAGTATGCTTTTTAAGGTAGACCGGGACGCGGACTTTTCGGTGGATGAACAGCGGGACGAGGATTTTTTAGAAGCCATGGAAGAGGTGCTTGTCCGTAGGGATTCTTCCCGGGCGGTACGTATGGTCTACACCCCGGGAAGCGTAAAACTCCGGGATGCCCTGGCCGAACGCTTTAGTTTGGGTGAACAGGAACTCTACCAAATTGAAGGGCCCCTGCATCTCCCCGCCCTTTTGGCCCTTACCGAAATTCCCGGCTTTGACGGGCTCAGGCTGAAACCCCGCAGGATCTACCCTCAGCCTGTGCTGAGCGAAGAAGAGCCCCTCTGGGACCGGATACGAATGGGTGATGTTATGCTCCACCTCCCCTACCAGTCCTTTGATCCGGTAGTACGTTTTTTCCGGGATGCCGCCGGGGACCCTCAGGTTATTTCCATAAAGACCGCCCTGTACCGTACCGGGGGCGACTCCCCCATTGTGCGGGCGTTGGAAGAGGCGGCGCTGAACGGAAAGCACGTCACCGCCCTGGTGGAACTCAAGGCCCGGTTTGACGAGGCCCGTAACATTTCCTGGGCGAACCGCCTGGAAAAGGCGGGGGTCATTGTGGTTTACGGCCTTGCCCGCCTCAAAGTACACGCCAAGATCACCCTGGTTATCAGGCGGGAACATGAGGGGGTTAAGCGTTATGTTCATCTTTCTACGGGCAATTACAATGACAAGACAGCAACACTGTACGAGGACATCAGTCTTTTTACCGCCCGGGAGGATATCGCCTTTGACGCGGGGCTCCTCTTTAACATGATCACAGGCTATTCGGCAATCTACGCCACAAGACAGCTTGTTATCGCCCCAACAGATTTGAAGCGCCGGCTTATTGAGCTCATCGACCGGGAAGCAAAACGGTCCACCCCGGAAACGCCCGGCCGTATTATGGCCAAGATGAACGCCCTGGCCGACAGCGATGTGATACAAGCCCTGTACCGGGCTTCAGAGGCCGGTGTACGGATACTGCTTAATGTTCGGGGTATCTGTATGCTGGTTCCGGGGGTTTCCGGGCTCTCGGAAAATATCCGGGTTGTAAGCGTGGTGGACCGCTATTTGGAACATGCCCGTATCTTCTGCTTCGGTTCCGGGGGGGGCGAGGAACTCTACCTCTCCAGCGCCGACTGGATGCCCCGGAACCTGGAACGGCGTATAGAACTGATGTTTCCGGTGCTCCAGGCGGATATCCGGGAACAGGTGCGGGATATCCTGGAAGCCTGTTTTCGGGACAACCGCCAGTCCTGGGTTCTTGCCTCCAACGGAGACTGGACCCGGTCCGTACCGGCGGACGGGGAAGAGGCGTTCCGTGCGCAGGAATACTTTCTTTCCCGGGCTGCGGCTGCGGCGGAAAACCCCTGGGCTTCTTCCAATCAGGAATTTATCGTCCGCCGGAGATCTCCGGAAGGGCCGATCCAGGGGTAAATGGTTATGAAGCGTATTATTTTAAAACCCGGCGAGGAGGGGCGGATACGGGGCGGCCATCCCTGGGTCTATGACAACGAGATCGCCAGGGTGCTTGACGGCAAGGCGGCTAAGGCCGGTTCCGGCAAAGGGGCGGCGTTCCCGGCATCGCAAAAAGCGGCGCCTGAGGTACTGCTTGAACCGGGGGAATTGGCGGATGTGGAAAGTTCCCGGAAGGAGTACCTGGGACGCGCCTTTGTAAACCCCGCTTCAAAGATCCGCGCCCGGATTTACAGCCCGTCCAAGGAGGGCATGGACAAGGGTTTTTTTAAGCGCCGCATCCGGGAGGCGATTGGACGCAGGGTATTCAACAGTAAAACGGTTAACCCAACGGCGGGGATGGATCTCCGCGTTGAATCCGCCAGGCTCGTGTTTGCCGAGGCGGATTTTCTCCCCGCCCTCGTTATCGACCGTTTTGTGGGCTGGCCTCTGGAAGCCCTGGAGACATCCGGTATCCCCATGTCTCCCCTGAGCTTTGAGGCCGCCAGGGCCGCCCTGGGGGAGTGCGGTTCCTGGCTTGCGGTACAGTTTCTCGCCTACGGCGTGGACGCGAGGCGGGAGGAAATTCTTGATGCGGTAGAAGAAGTGCTCGGCTCTCCCCTGGATACCTCCCTTGGAGTTCTGGGAACCCCATTAGGGGTTCTGGGAACCCCATTAGGGGTTCCCTTGGGGATAGTGGAAAAGTCCGGCGCGGCGGTACGGGAGCTGGAAGGGCTTCCCCTGCGGGAAGGGCTCCTCCGGGGCAGTTTCCCTCCCGGCGGCATCGTGATCTTCGAGAACGGACTTCCCTTTGCGGTGAACCTTGAGGAGGGCCAGAAGACGGGCCACTTCCTGGATCAGAAGGAGAACCGGCGCCGGGCGGCGGCCTATGCGGTCGGGGTTGACGGGAGGGGCGGCAGGGTGCTGGACGCCTTTACCTACAGCGGCGGTTTTGCCGTCCACGCCGCCCGGTTCGGCGCCGCTGAAGTTATTGCCGTAGATGTGTCCAAAGCCGCCCTGAACCTGGTACGCAGGAACGCCGCGCTTAACGGGGTGGAAGAAAAAGTCGCCGCCCTGGAGGCTGATGTGTTTGATTACCTCGGTTCCGGTGAACGGAAAAGGGAGCAATTCGATCTCATCATTTTAGACCCCCCTGCCTTTGCCAAATCGAAATCCGCCCTGGAAAAAGCCGTCCGGGGCTATAAAGAAATTAACCTCAAGGCTATAAAGCTCCTCAAAAGCGGCGGCGTCCTCGTAACCTGTTCCTGCAGTCAGGCCATGGACGACAGCCGCTTCAAGCACATGGTCGCCGCCGCCGCCGCCGATGCGGACCGCCGCCTCGTCCAGCTCGACTTCCGCTACCAGGCGGCTGACCACCCCATCCTTCTGGGCTACGACGAGTCCTGCTACCTAAAGTGCGGCTGCTACCGGGTGGTTTGACTCAGGGTCTCTGTATTTACTCTGAAAGCAATTCGCAATTCAAATCAACAACCCCGCCGCAAGCGGCCGGGGTATGTTGTTCTCATAAGGTATTGGTCTCGGGTCCATACCCCTTATAACGCCCCAAGGCTCTCCCGCGAACCGGTGAGCGGGTTCTTGGG
>JAITNM010000046.1 GCA_031290475.1 Treponema sp.
TTTTTTATCCAATTCGTTCGTAACGCACCGGTTTATGCGCCTTCCAGAAATCTATCCCCGTTAGCAGCATTTCCAGCTGTTCCCGGCTCAGTTCTTCTACTTCCTCAGTGCTTTCGGGCCACGGAAACTTTTCCTTCTCAAGCCGTTTCTGGCTCAGCCAAAAACCGGTCTTGTCCCACCATACCGCCTTCAGCACTTTCCGGTTCTGTCCGCAAAACAAATAGACGCTCCCGCTGAACGGGTCGAGCCGCATCGCGTCCTGCACCAATGCTGTGAGCCCGTTTGCCGCTTTCCTCATGTCCGTATGCCCGGGACGGATAAAGATCCGGGTCGCGCTTAAATCTACCGTCATAGCTCGCACCCCAGGCTTTGGATGACCGCTCTCAAGTCATTCCGGGTTATGGCCAGGGGCAGGTGGATTTTGATGTCTCCCTTCTCTATAAGTATTTCGGGTATAAACTCGGGCTTTTCCTGAATCGGGGAACTGATTTCTACAAAGTCCCGCTCCGCCTCCAGTGCTTCCGTCCATTTCTTCAATGTCTGGAAATTGAGGCCGCTGGCCTTTGCGTAGGCGCTCAGGCTCTTTCCGCTCCCATGCCAGTCCTCCACCCACATCTCTTTTTCTTCTTCGCTGTACCGTTTCATCTTTGCCTCCGAAAAATTATATTTCCCGAAAGTTTAGCTTACACGCTACGGCCTGGTAAGGTGGGGGAGTATTGACGGTTACGATAAACCGTTCCCCAAAAAGCTGATTGTAATTTTTGGTAGACTCGTGGCAAATCATGCGCCGCATTATATACGATTCCAGATATGCCAAAATAGTGTTGAGTTTTTCAGGGCTTTTTGCGTTTTTAAGGAGGTAAAGAATATAGGAGATAAGGGTTGTACTCTCAGTCCAAAGATTATAACATTGATACGCTGCATTCCGGCTTCTGCGGGGATTTCACTATCTATCGCATCAGGATAGAAATTATTGCGAAAGACCCCGGCCTCCAATCAAAAAGTCCTTCTACCCTGCCGTACCGTTTTTTGTCATCAGCCTTGACTGAAAACGCAGGTTCCTGTATTTTAATCTGCAAAAACGAATAGAAAAACAGGTCAAGGAGGCTGCGGGTAATACGTCCGGCGTTTATTTCGGTATCCCAATAATCCCGATCATTATCATTTTCAAAAACGGCAAACCAGTGTTGGTTATACTGTTCAATATCTTTCCGGCTGAAAAATAATTTTTTAGAAGCTCGGCGGTGGTAAGCTTAACCCCCAAAGAGTTAATTGTATCAAAAATTTTCTGTTCATCGTCCTCTATGCCAAGGTCTACGACCACAAACATGAGGTTAGACTGAAGCCGTTTGGGATCAATTTTATCCGGGCTAAGATTTTCCTTGAAATGTATATAGGCCTTAAAGTATGGGTTATTTTCAACGGATACACTCTCCATATCCTCGACAAACCGCTCCCATTGGGGAGTATCCCAGACATAAGTACGCTGAAAAAAAGGTATTTCCAGTATTTTGAAGCCGTTAAAAATATCGTTTATCAAGCTTTTCTTTGCTTCCATAAACTATAACCTGCCTTTTTTACCAAATATTCTACAATTTTTGAAAGAATACCACTATTAGGAAGCTAAAACAAGGGATTATTCTTGCCAGAATTCAAGTTAATGCAAGGATATGTATGAATAAGCACGCATCTCTATGCTTTTTTAGTTGACTAGCAGGTTAATTGACCCCTGCTTATCCCTTGTTGTATAGTAAAAGTCTGTATTAACGGAGGGTAGGCCAGTGGTTAAGCCGCCAGTGTTGGGAACTGGCTGTCGGGGGTTCGAATCCCCCCTCTCCGAAAAAGAACAAGATCGGCAGTATACTATATAATAGACGATTAAAGCTTTGACTGGCCGTTAAACCCAGGGATTCGAAACGAAGCGCTCCCGCAGTAACGGCCAAGGCGCACGCCTTAACGGAAAAAGCGGCGCAGGAGGCGCCGGGAGCGCGAAGGCGGGCCGGAGGGAGCAAACAGGATGTTTGCGATCCGGAGGCCGAATCCCCCCTCTCCGAAAAAAAGAACAAGATCGGCAGTATACCATTACACTATGGGCTCTACCGGGGGGTAGCGGAGGCCACCGGACCCGGCTGGACAGCCGGGGAGGAGGCCGGAGCGCAGGGGGGCCGGACGGTTGATGTTACCCTTACGGAGTGGAGGTCCGGTACCAGGCCCCCCCTCAGAATCATGCAAGCCCTATGTTCTCGTCCCCTCCGGGGGGGAACATGTAGAGATCCGGCAGTTTAAAGGTCCGCGCCATGGAGTAGGATTTAGCCGCCGATGCTTCGCTGAGTACGGGGATCTTGAAATAGTGATTCAGAGTTTCAAAACCCGGCATTTGGACCCGAATAGAGTATTCAAAAGTATTACGCTGCCCCTCTTTATCCGCCGGGATGGGCTGGGGCCAGAAGGTAAAAGTCCCTCCGGTATTAACCACCAGGTTATAGGGGTTTTGCCAGTTACGGTCCTTCATGAGGGAAAGGTTCCCCTCACGGTGCAGTTCCACCTTAACCCCTGCAAAGGGCTCAAAGTTAATGCCGTTGAAGAGCCGGCCTACGATTGTGGGGATGTTATAGACCGGCGTCATCGGATCTGCCGCGTTCTCGTCTTTTTTAGCGTGGTCGGTAGCCTCCCGCCGGTTATGGGCAACCCGCTTGAGGGCTTCGTAAACTAAAACGGCAATATCCGCGGCTTTTTGCTGTTTTTCAAGGGTTTCCTGTTCAGCCCGGGCTACTCCGCGGTTCGAGACAATATAGTGAGCAGGCGTCCGGTTCAGTACGTAACAGGCCGCATCCCGGCGGCACTGGGGACAGGTACAGATACCGCCGGATTCTTCTTTCTTTATGGAATCACAGATTTGATCAACCTGGGAAAATACCAAATCTTCCGTGATATTATGGATTTCCGAATACATAGCCCCTCGCTTAATTAGTGTCTGTCCATAAAGCCGGTTACTTTACGGACAGGAAATAGACAACATAGTTATCTATCGCAGTTCATGCACGCCGCTTTTTGACGCCGTGTTAATCTGTCAATTTATTATATCGGATATTCAAGATATCCACCAGTCTATTCGACAATTTTAACTTATTTTCATGAATTGGGTCCACAAAAATCCGTACAATTCTAAGAATTTTAGCAAAATCCCGTACTGTTTCCGCCTTGAAGACGCTGGAACATTCCGGGGCCGCACCGCCGAAATAAGCTTCTTCATCTGTCACGTAAAGTCCGGTCTCGAATGTCACCGGCTCCGGAACATCAATGATGATTTCCCCGGGCTGAACCGGCCCGCCAAGTTTTACCGACAATTCCGCCGCTAAATCCGCTTCGTACCGCCGCCGTTCCCCGATAGGCTCAAAACCGCCATGGGCCGCCTCGTCAAAGGGAAATTCCGCCACCGCGGCGTACAGTTGGCCGTTCCGTACCCGGTCCACCAAGCTGAAGAGGGGGTAATTCCGGCTTGCTACCAGGGAGAAAAGCCCCTGATCGTCCAATCCGTAGAGTTCCTCAGCCTTGATGATCCCGTCAGCAAGCCCGCCCAGGAGGGCTTTTTTTATCATCGCCGTGGCTGAACGGACTTCCCGGTGCCAATACACGGAACGGTACATCAAATATTTAGAAAAAAGGATCGATTCCACGCTGGGAATTCCCTTGGAATCAATGTCGATCCCCCGTTCCAAGTGGGGATAAATCCGGCTGAAGATGAAATCTACGTCCTGGGCGCCGTAGGGTACCCCGCAGTACCGCGCATCCCGGTTAAGGTAATCCAGTTTATCCGGGTCCAGGCATCCTGAAAGGAGTTTCTGGTAAAATGAGAGTTCCCCTCCGGAAAAACCGCTTCTTGAGCCGCCCCCTCCCGCATCGTCCACGATGGCGGCGGTGAGACAGGGGTCCGCCCCTGCCCTTCCTATCATGGTTTTAAGGGGCTCGGTGAGGATGAGAGAAGCGGTGAGTGATTCGTGGGAGCGCAGGGGCAGCTCCTTTAGTGAGTGGGTATAGGGAAAGTGCCCCAGATCGTGGAGCAGACAGGCGCAGAGAAAGGACTTGACCCCCTCCGCGCTGAGCCACGCATCGGCGCCCCGTTCCGCCAGGTTGGTAAGGAGCCGCCGGGCCAACTGGTATACCCCGATGGAGTGGGATGCCCGGGTATGGGTCGCTCCGGGGTAGACCGTATAGGCCGGTCCAAGCTGAAAAATCCGTGTAAGCCGGGTGAATGGGACAGACTTGGTGAGCGCCGCCAGGGCAGGGGTTAGGTAGATATGGCCCCAAAGCACGTCCCGGACCGGCTCGGTATAGCCCTCCCGCAGACTAGTCCAGGCATTGTTGTTCATGGAAAAGATAGTATAACGGCCTCAAGCTCCTGTCTATAGATTAACAGCAATTCAAAGTTTCAACAAAAACATGCAAATGCGCCTTAAAAAATCCACTTGGGGTCCTGGCGGCCGAAAAAAACACGGGTCCTCCCGGTGGTCCCGCCCGTGTTTTTTTCGCCGCCACCCCTCAAGTACGTTTCAGTGCTACTTTAATGTGGCATTTGCACAATGAAATGAGCAAATGCATAGGACAACGCTGATTAGCGTCAAGTTAATCAGCGTTGCCCTAAGGTTGGTGTTCTAAAATTTGACATTTTGGAACAGTCTCACGTATAACTTAATTATGTTCCGGTTTTTTCCGTTACTAATTTGTTTCTTCTTGACTGCTTCCCCGGCCTTTTCCCAGGAGGATACTCCCTGGGGGGATTCCTTGCCGGATCAGATACGCCGGCCTCAGCGGGGGAATGAGACGCCCCGGTACCCTGAGGATGTAGTGATAGGTATCTTGGGGAAGGGGGAGGCCGGTGAAGAAGCCTATCGCTTTGCCAGGCGTGTTTTAGACGCCCTGTTGCGGGGAAACCGGGAGTCCGCGGCCCTTTCCAATGTGGGGCCCGCCTGGATGGGGGAAATCACCGCTACCCTGGAACAGGTAAGTCCGGTTAAATACCGTATTGCCAACGGCAGGGAAGAGGCGGACGGCAGCACATCCTTTCTATTCCGTTTCCTGGGCCGGGAACAGGGCATAGCAGGAGAATTGTACGTACGTCCCGAAAAAAATGGAGAGGGTGAAATAACGGCTTGGCGCTTTGATGATATACTTCTGGAAGATCCCCATGACACTACCCAGCGGATAGATCCCTATTCTTACGATTTTACACCCTACGAGCGTTTCTTCTGATATGCCTTGCCTGATACAAGGAAACTCAGAGTTCCTGGAGTAAATCCTGGCCCAGCTGCTCCGCCGCCTTTTCCAGGGTATCCGTAAAGGGAAGATAACTTTTTAACCGTATTTTTTCGATTAGCCACATCACTCTTTCGGGCGTCTCGGTAAAGGTAAACTGCAGCTCCAGTTTCCGCACCGTGGAGGCGATAAAGATGAGGGCTCCGACGCCGCTAGAATCAATCAGGGTCACCTCCCGGAGGCTGATGATAAAACGGTCTTTCTGTTCAAGAACCAGTTTCATAAAGAATTTTTTGAGCTGCCTGGAACCTGACAGATCGAGTTCCCCGCTGCATTCGATAAGGGTAATTCCGTCCTGTTCAAGTATCGAAAGTTCCATAACCCTCCTAAGGAAGCACTGATTAACGCTCCAGTTTCCGGTAGACGTACCGGTGGGGACTATCCGCCTGGGCGCCGAGTTTCTGTCTTCTCCACTCGGCATACTCCGACCAGTTCCCGTCATACCAGATCACTTCCCCATCCTCAAAGGCCAGGATATGGGTAGCGATTCTATCCAGGAACCACCGATCATGGCTTATCACCAGGGCGGCCCCGGCGAAGGTGTCCACCGCGTCCTCCAAAGCCCGCAGGGTGTTCACGTCCAGGTCGTTCGTGGGCTCGTCCAGGAGGAGCACGTTGGCCCCCTCCTTGAGCATCATGGCCAGGTTGAGCCGGTTCCGCTCTCCCCCGGACAGCACGCCCACCTTTTTCTGCTGATCCACCCCGGAAAAGTTGTACCAAGCGCAGTAAGCCCGGGAATTGACCTCTTTTACACCCCCAAGCTTGATAATATCAAGCCCGCCGGAAAGCTGTTCCCACACGGTCTTATCATTATCAAGTTTTGAGCGCATCTGATCCCCATAGGCGAGTTTTACGCTTTCCCCGAGGCGGACGGCGCCTTTATCGGCCTTTTCCTCCCCAGTGATGATTCTAAACAGCGTTGTCTTCCCCGCGCCGTTAGGACCGATAATGCCTACGCAGGCCCCGGGGGGCACGGTAAAGGAAAGGTCCTGGAACAACATCTTTTCGCCAAAGGCCTTGGACAGTTCCTGCCCTTCAACAACAAGCTGGCCCAGCCGGGGCCCTGCGGGAATAGTGATTCTGTTTTCCTTCACTTTCTCCCGTGCGTCATCCTGGAACAGTTTTTCATACTGGGTGATCCGGGCCTTGCTCTTGGCGTGTCTGCCCTTGGGGCTCATGCGTATCCACTCAAGTTCCCGCTGCAAGGTCTTGCGCCGCTCGCTTTCGCCCTTTTCTTCCTGGGCCAGGCGGGCCTCTTTCTGTTCAAGCCAGCCGGAGTAGTTCCCCTTCCAGGGAATACCTTCCCCCCGGTCCATCTCCAGAATCCAGCCCGCCACATTATCCAGAAAGTAGCGATCATGCGTCACCGCGATCACCGTCCCCTCGTAGTCCCGCAAATGCCGTTCCAGCCAGGCCACGGTTTCCGCGTCCAGGTGGTTCGTGGGCTCATCAAGCAGTAAAATGTCCGGCTTTTGCAAAAGAAGCCGGCAAAGCGCCACCCTCCGTTTTTCACCGCCCGAAAGGTGATCGACCACTTCATCGCAGGGAGGGCAACGGAGGACGTCCATAGCCAGTTCCAGCCGGCTGTCCAGGTTCCAGCCGTCGGCGGCCTCTATCTTTTCCTGCAACGCCGCCTGCCGCGTGCCGAGCTTGTCGTAATCCGCGTCCGGCTCTCCGAAGGCTTCGCTCACATCCTCAAACTCTTTGAGCAGCGCTACTAATTCCGCCGCCCCCTCGGACACCACCTCTTTTACCGTTTTTCCTGGTTCAAGATAGGGTTCCTGTTCAAGATAACCGATGGTATACCCCGGACTTACCGAGGTTTCGCCGGAAAATTCCGTGTCCACCCCCGCGAGTATTTTGAGCAGGCTCGATTTCCCTGACCCGTTAAGGCCGATCACCCCGATCTTTGCCCCGTAAAAATAGGACAAACTGATATCTTTGAGTACCTGCTTAGGCCCGTGCTTTCTGGAGACCCGGTACATGGAATAAATGACTTTCTTATCGTCAACGGTAACTGCCATAACGGTATTATAGTAGATACAAAAAATATAGACAAGTTGACGGTTCAGCAATTCAAAGTTTAAATAAAAACATTCAAAAGGCGCCTTAAATGTGTTACTGGAGGGCTAGCGGAAGAACCTCAAAGAGCCCACTTACGTGGGGGAGAGCCGAAAGCACTCGGCTCAGGGGCGCCGTGATCGTCTGTCATGAGGACCTTCCGCCAGCCCTTGCAAGGAAGGTCTACGGACCTCTTTCCAACACCGCTTCGTACAATCCGGGTATTGGGGAACGTATCGTGGATTTGTTTAAATCCTTCGGCGATTTTCTGTCTACCGGTTTGGTCGTCCTGGCCGGGATCGTCATTTACGGAATACCGGTTTTATTTGTTTTGCTCGTCATGTTCTGGCTGTTTTTTGGAAAAATTGGATTATTAAAAAAAATTTGGCGCCTTGCGGCGGGTAAGAAAAAGGATACCCCCGCGAATAACCAGGATAAAAACACGGCTGACGCTCCTTAGATTTAATTTTACCACTGTAATTCTGTGTAGTATTTCCGCAGCCTGGCAGGAAATCGCTGAAAAAACCCGGACGATGGTTGTAATAAATGCTTTTTATGGAGATACTATATGATATATTCTCTGTTCCTAATGGGGAAGGGGAATAAATTCTTGATTCAAAAAGGAACAATAATATGGGTAAATTAGTTGATTTCTACAAGAAAGCGGAAAGTGATGAGAAACTGAAGGCGGATCTGAAAGCGGCAAATAAGCGATTTGAGGGGAGGGGAGATATTGACCGGGAAACCGTTATTGCCGAAGTTATCAGGATCGCTAAAGATCACGGCTATACCCTGGCGCCGGCCGACTTTGGTATCGGGGAAAAGCTGGATGAAAAAGAACTGGAAGCCGTAGCCGGAGGGAGAATCTCTGTATGCGTTATGCCCGGGGATGATCCTCTTTCCCATAAAAGAAATGACGATCCCTGGAATAACAACCAGCCCCAAACCTACTGTACCGCATACGGAAGCGATCCGCATCCTGTTTTTGGCATTTCTATTAAAATCAACTAAAATACTCCGCCGGTGAACCCGGCGGTTTGACGGCCTTTTTTGAGGCGTTACAAAACTATTCAGTGTAATATTCGCGCAGCCTGGCAGGGTCTGCCAGGAGAATTTTCCGGAGGTATGTCTCCATGCCGCCGAATTCCCGTTCAATGCAGCCGAACGCCGCATCAATGTACCGGCGGCGTACTGTCAGGAATGGTTCCACCCGGGGATCCGCGTTTATGTATTTGGCGTATTTATCCTTCAGGTACTCTGCGGAAAGGAGATAATCCCGGTAAACAGTTTCCCTTTCAACACCCAGGGCGGTCAGCAGCAGCGCTGCCCCTATACCGGTACGATCCTTGCCGGCGGAACAATGAAACAGCAAAGGAACCCTGGTTTTTTCCGAAAGAAGCCTGAAAAATTCCCGGTACTGAGGAATAGCGCCCCTGACTATTAAACGGTAGAATTCATCCATCATCGCTTCCGCCGGATCCGGGTCAGGTCCGGCTTTGGACAGATCCAGTATATTTCCCGCATCAATAGACAGGGTATAGATCCCTTCCACGGTACTAATTTCTCCGTCCGGAGCCTGGGACCGTTCCGTTTTGTTCCGGAAATCTACGATGGTCCTTATATTCAGTCTTTCCAGAATTTCCCGATCCCCCGGACAAAGGGGGAAAAGATCCCCGGTACGGTACAAAACTCCCCATTTTACCCGGCCTGTGTCCGTCCGGTAGCCCCCCAAATCCCGGGCGTTGAATAAATCATTCATGGGAAGGAGCCGCTCTCTTTCACGGCAACACCGCCCGGCGGGGGACCCTTGTGTACTTTTTTCAGTCTCCATACTATTTAAAACCTCGTGGTACGAATAGAAATAATTGGACTTTCTTATAAAATCCGGTTATTATAGTCTTTAAAGTATTATACAGGAGTTTATATGAGTAAATCCATCTCTTATGTGATGGTAACCCCTTACACAATTGCAAAAAGCCGTACCGGCGGCGTTATTTCCCGGCTTTTATCCCAGGCGGATTTGGAACTTGTGGGCGCCCAGATGATCACTCCGGATCAGGCAATTTGTGATGAATACGCCGCCATCCTTCGGCGTCAGAATTATCCTAATGATATTACCCTGCTGGCGGACTATGTGGAACAGAAAATGGGACCTTCAGGGGGCAGAAAGCACCGTTCACTGCTGCTGCTCTTCCGCGGGGAAGATGCCTTTACTAAACTGGGGAATATCTGCGGCCATCTCCATCCTCAAAATGCCAATGTTGATACTTTGTCGGGAGAAACAATCAGGGACACCTATGCGGATCTTATCACCACTCCCGAAGATCCCTCCATAGTAACTTATTTTGAACCTGCGGTACTGACCCCCCGGAGTCAAAAGGATGCGGACGAGGATTTCAGGCTTTTTTCCAAGTTTCTCAAAGGACAGGAAAACATTATCAGAAATGTTGTATACCCCGATCCTTCTCAAATTGAACAGACTTTAGTAATCATTAAGCCCGACAACTGGACGCACCCTTCGTCAAAACCGGGTACTATAATTGATATGTTCTCCCGTACCGGACTGCGTATTATTGGACTTAAGGTACACCGGTTTTCTCTTTCCCAGGCGATGGAATTCTACGGCCCTGTGGAAGACGCCCTAAAGGAAAAATTAGCCCCGGTTTACGGAAAAAAGGCAAAGACGCTTCTGGAACAGGAATTCGACATTCAGTTGGATGAGACTGCGGAAAAAGCCCTGACAGAAATTGTGGGGTCCACCTATGCCCGGGATCAGTTCCGCCGTATAGTAAAATATATGTCCGGTTCAAGGCCTGAAAACTGTCCTCGGGATGAAATCAACAGTCCCGGGCATGTAATGTGCTTAATTCTGTTCTACGAAGGGGTAAATGCTATTAAAAAAATCCGGGATGTACTCGGTCCTACGGATCCCTTAAAGGCCCCCAGCGGTACAGTGCGCCGGGAATTCGGCAGTAATGTGATGGAAAACACCGCTCATGCTTCGGATTCCCGGGAAAGCGTGGAACGGGAACAGAGAATTGTCAAAATTCACGAAAATTCCCTGCAGGACATTATTAACGGCCATTTAAAGTGATAAAAAAGGGCGTATCTTCCTAAGGGCACGCTGAAAAACTCGATGCTTCCCTAGAGACACGCCCTTTGCCCTCTTTTTTTCCGCGCCTATTCCGGGGTTTCAATAGATAGAAGTTCTACTTTAAATATCAGAGTTGAATTCGGCGGGATTACGCCTCCTGCGCCTTGCTCACCGTATCCTAAATTGGAAGGAATATACAGCGTATAGGTACTGCCTACGGGCATTAAGGTGAGTCCTTCGGTCCAACCGGGAATAACCGCGTCCAGCGGAAATTCCGCCGGTTCTCCCCGGGTGTAGGAACTGTCAAAAACAGTGCCGTCCAGCAGGGAACCCTCATAATGAACACGTACCACGTCGGTTGTGGCAGGCGTTGAGCCTGTACCTTTGGTAATAATCTCATACTGCAGACCGCTTGGGGTAGTAGTAATACCGCTTTTCTGCTTGTTTTCCGCAAAAAATTGCTCTTCTTTTTGCCTGTTTTCTTCCACCATTCTTATTTGGGCTTCTTTAAAAGCGGTTTGGACGATACTTTGGGCCTCAGCTTCGTCTAAGCGGCGTTCCTGGTTTTCCATGGTATCTTTGACGCCTTTCAAAAACTCATCGTAATCAAGAACGATGCCGGTAGATTTAATCTGGCCGGACATGAGCATTCCAATGGCATAACTTGCATCAGCATTGGCGCCCGCTTCGGAGGCTTTAGCAGCGGCGGTATCAGCTTTATCGCCCGCGGTACATGCGAGCAATACGGTAGTAAACAATAAAACGGTGATTGTAGTTTTCTTTGTCATTTTTTGTTCCAATCGGTACAGGATTTCAGGATATACAACCCGAAAAATTTACCTTAACCGCTATTTAGTAAGGTAAATCCACAACCAGCATACCCGGAAATTAAATAACAGGCAATAAGGCTGCGCTATTATTTCAGCGTGGTAATAAAAAAATTGCTATTATTTGCTATTTTTTCTCAATAAGACTGGATTTTTATTTTTTAATACTATATTATTTTAGGTATCATATACTAATAGGAGTTTTGATATGGCAAAAACAGCAGTTCTCGTACCTGGTTCCGTCCTCAAAGGGCTTCTCGACTCGTACCACATTCCTGTCGCGAAAATCTCTGAGGATATTGGTCTCAGCCCTTCTGCCATCCGGCAGCTCATCAATAATAAGCTGAAAATCAGCATTATTATTGCCCTCCGGTTGGCCAAGTATTTCGATAAGAAAGCCGAATACTGGATCGATTTACAGACTAATCATGAACTTTCCCAGCTTCAGAAGGATTCCAAAGTGGCCGCCTCTTTGAAGGCGATTCCCAAGGCTAAGAAGTTGCCCGCTCCGGCGCCGAAGAAGGCTGCGAAAGCCCCTGTCGCGAAAAGAGGCCCCAAGGGGAGCGCCAAGAAGCCGGGCAGAAAACCTGTGGCCAAGAAAGCTGCGGACAAAAAACCCCGGAAACCCCGGACTCCCAAAGCTAAACCGGCTGCGTCTTCTTCAACACCATCTGTATAAAGAAAATCACTGTTAACTGGGGCTATGAAATACACTGCTAAGCCTATTAAAAAGCCCCAAAATGAACAGCGCCGGGGAATTATAGCTTCCGTTCGGGAGATATATCGCCCCGGCGCAAAGATAGCGCGTTTTTTAAGTGTTCTGATCCTCTCCGGCGTCGCATACGGGTTTTACAAGGGGATTCAGGACAATTACCTTGCGGAAATTGTACGGATCACTGCTTTTGAGCGGGGTATCGTTGAATTTTTCCGCGAAATTCCCGGTCTTTTGGTTATTCTTATCCTGGCTGTACTGTATCGGTTCTCGGACAGTAAAATCTTTAAAATAGGCATCTGGTTTATGGCAGCAGGCCTTGTTGGCTTTTTGGGAAGCGGTTCCGGCAAATTCATTGTGGTTCTGTTTATGGTGCTTTTCAGTATTGGGGAGCATATCATTATGCCCGTAAAGAGCACCATAAGCCTGGATTTAGCCAAAAAAAACCAGGGAGGAGCGTCCCTGGGGATTACCACCGCCATCGGAAATCTGGGAAATATTGCAGGCTACGCAATCGTAACTATCCTGTTTTTTATATTAACCCGTATGGGAGTAGCGCGGCTCAACATAATCCGGTTTAAATTGGTATTTTTGCTGGCCGTGATCCTCATGATAGGCGCCGCAATTACCGCGCTTTCGTTAAAAGAAACCACACTGAAAAGCCCAAGACGGCGTTTCTATTTTGCAAAAAAGTTTTCCAAGTTCTACATGCTGGAAGTTTTTTACGGCGCCAGGAAGCAGATTTTTATCACCTTTGCTCCCTATGTGCTTATTCTTCATTACGGCTCGGATACTTCCATTATTGCCATGCTTCTGGGTATTTGCGCCATATGCGGATTCCTGTTAGGCCCTGTTATGGGCCGGCTCATCGATAGATTGGGGTATAAAGTGATCATGGTGGGGGATACGATTATCCTCGTTGTAGTCTGTCTGCTCTATGGATTTGCCCATCGTATTTTTCCGGTGCATATTGCCTTTGTGGTAGTCTGTGTAAACTTCATTCTGGATTCGATTATTTCCCTGGCAAGCATGGCCAGCAATGTCTATGTACAGGATATTGCCGCGAATCAGGAAGAAATAACCGCTACCCTGTCTACCGGGGTGTCGGTGAACCATGTGATAAGCATCCTTATCGCCCTAATGGGAGGCTGGCTTTGGAAAACCGTGGGGATTGAGGCGCTTTTTTCCATGTCCGCGTTTCTGGGGATTATCAACTCTATCTATGCCGCTACCATTAAGGGAAAAACTCATCATGGCTGAAAAAGCAGGGACGCAAATAGCGGCGCAGTCTGTAGGAGGCGCCGTTTTCCGGATTCTGTCCAATTCCGTCCTGAGAAAAGCCGGAATAAAATGCTTTACAACTATTTGTCATCGTTTCTTTCTTTTTCAGTACAAGGCGGCTTTCTTCCCCGGACGTATTCCTGTAACAGCGGTGGATCATCCCTTGGACAGGGAGATTCCCTTTTCTTCCCGGTGGGTAACGGTGTACCTGGATTTTGTCGCCTTTTGGGTGCGGACAGTGGGTTTTTTTCTTACCCGGTATGGCCGGAAAGCAATTGAACCGGCAGCGGATTTTCTCAGCTCTATGGGCAGACTTTACTGTTTTGCTTCGGAGATATACCGGAAGAACCTTTCTACCACGAACCGGCCTTTCTGCCCCAAACCCCGGTTCGTCATGATATATGCCGCGGATCCCCATCTGCTGTGCATACCTTCGCTCCATGTGATGATCGTTATCCGTACCTACACTAAATTCCGGGACATGATCCGTAAAATGGGAAAGGAAGATGAGAATGCCGGTCCTATTGAGGAACTTTACCGGGGGGCCCTGGATATAACCGAAGCGATTCTCTACGTTAAACAGCATAGCGTAAACTGTATTCCTGCGGCCATGTATACCATGACCTGCTTTGAACCAACGCTGTTCGGAGAAGAAGAAGCGGTTCTGTTCGCTTCTCATCTCTTCCTGCGGAACGGCTCACCGGAAAAAAGCGGAGACATTCGGGAATATATTATCGCCCGTTACCGCCGCTTTCTGGAAGAAAGCCGTTCCGGCGGAGACTGGGGCGAGCCTTTACTGCGTTTTCTCAAAGATCCCTCCGAAATTACCCGCATTGCTTGCCGGCGCCGGTTTTAATCTTGTGCTGTTCAGGCGGAAACCGCTACAATTTCCCCATGTGTACTATAAGCCCCTGGCCGGCCCTGGCGCCTTTGGGGAAGCTGCTTCGTCTTAACGGTGAAAAAGAAACCCTCTTTTTCTATGATACTCTTGGATCCCATTCCACTGATAAGCCCCTCCTGGTCCTGATCCACGGGCTGGGGGATGAAGCCGATTCCTGGCGTCATCTTATCCCCCTCCTGGAGGAAAAGTTCCGGGTTCTGGCGCCGGACCTGCCGGGTTTTGGGCGTTCCGCGGCGCCGGGCAGGATCAACGTGAAACGGCATATACGGGCGGTGATCCGGCTTTTGGAAGCCGCCGGAGCGGATACCGCCGGTCCGGCGCTGCTCGCGGGGAATTCCATGGGGGCCCTTATCGCGGAAGGGGTTGCCGTGTTCCGGCCCGGCCTGGTAAAAGGGCTCATCCTGATAGACGGCGCCTTTCCCTCTCCCGTAAAACTTGGCGGGGGGTTTCTGTTTCTGTGCCTCCCCTTTTTGGGAAAGATGTGGTACCGGGGTTTCAGAAAGAATCACCAGGGGGCCTACGAGTCGTTATTCCCTTACTATGCCGGCTTTGCAGGCCTGGATGAAAAGGACAAAAACTTTTTGCGGGAACGGGTGATTGCCCGGGTCGAAAGCCCTTCCCAGGAACGGGCCTATTTTGCATCTCTGCGCAGTTTAGTGTGGGCCTACTGGAAAGGGGGAGCAGGTTTTGTGAGGAGCATAAAAACTTTCCTGGGCGCAGAAAACAGGGCAAAAAAACTGCTCTTTATCTGGGGGGAAAGGGATGTGATCATGCCCCAAAAATCGGCGGATATTATCCGCCGGCTCTGCCCGGAGGCAAGCTTCACCGTAATACCCGGGGCAGGCCACCTCCCCCAACAGGAAAAGCCTGCCGAGACTGCGGCAGTGATATTGGGAATCGCCGGAACGGAATAACTCATCTCAGCTTATCTTAATTACCGACTTGACGATATCAATTTTGTTATGGACGCTCTTATCCATGGCGTTTTGGATATCGTTAAATTCAAAGGTATTGGTAACAATATCCTTGATGTTCACAGCGCCCCGGGACACCGCATCTATCGCCAGGGGGTATATATGCCGGTAGCGGAAGATGGTCTTAAGGGTAAGTTCCTTGTTCAGCGCGGTACTCATGGGGAGGTTCATATACCCGGACGCGCTGTAACCCACAAAAACCATGGCGGCCCCTTTCTTGGCCGACTCGATTCCCGCTTCCGCGGACTTTTCGTTCCCGGAAGTTTCAATCACAATATCCACGCCCTTTCCGCCGGTGAGATCGTTAATCTCCTGGGGCACGTTCTTTTCCGCCGCGTTGATAACCGCCGCCGCGCCCAAAGACTTGGCCTTCTCCAGCCGTTTGGGCACCACATCGGTCATGAAAACCTTGGAAACCCCCAGGGCTTTCAGGGCAAGCATGGACACGAGACCGATGCAGCCCGCGCCGGTGACCAGGGCAACCTGACCGATCTTGGCGTCCGCGGTCTGGGCCGCGTGGAAGCCTACTGCCAATGGCTCAATCAGCGCCCCTTCCATGGTACTCACATTACCGGGCAGCTTAAAACAAAGGTCCCCTTCATGGGCCACATATTCCTGGAACACCCCGTCTACCGGCGGGGTGGCAAAGAAGATCACCTCAGGGCAAAGATTATACTTTCCCGAACGGCAAAATTCGCAGTGTCCGCAGGTCTTGCCCGGTTCCAGGGCTACCCGGTCGCCGGGCTTGAGATGCGTTACCTTAGACCCAACCTCAACCACAACCCCGCCTGACTCGTGACCTAACACAAAAGGAGGCTTTACCACAAAATCACCGATCCTGCCTGATTCATAATAATGCAAATCGGAGCCGCAGACCCCTACATACTCCAGTTTAACCAGAACCTCGTTAGGCGCAGGCTGAGGAATGTCCCGTTCCACAAAAGACAATTTACCAATACCGGTCATCACCGCAACTTTCATTTTTCCCTGCATAATATCCTCCTATTGCGATTATATCCCGGTTACGATAAAATACACAAGTTGGAAACAGAAAACCTATAGTCTTAAGCGGCAAGAGGGTAAATGATGATTGTAGTCTGCGGAGAAGCATTAATTGATATGGTTCCCAAGGAAATGAAGGAAACTTCTGAAACGGTTTACCTGCCTTGTTTGGGGGGCAGTCCGTTCAACACTGCTGTTGCCGCGGCCAGGCAGGATGTTCCCGTGGGTTTCTTGGGTAGACTTTCTACGGATTTCTTTGGAGAAAGCCTGGTGAACCACCTGGTGCAAAACGGAGTAATGGACAGGTTCATCGTGCGATCCGGAGAAACGACAACCCTGGCGTTTGTTAAATTAGAGGCGGGCAAAGAACCCCGGTATGTTTTCTATACTGAAGGCGCCGCAGACCGTTCCCTGCAGCCGGGAGATCTTCCCCCGTCCCTCCCGGCGGAAGTGAGGTGTATAGCCTTCGGTTCTATCGCCATGACTATGGAACCTGTAGCTTCCACTATAGAGCATTTTATCAAACGTGAATCCGGCAGGGATAACGAGGCTTTGGTCATTTCCCTGGATCCGAATGTGCGGCCCTTTATGATCGGCGACCGGGAAAAATTCGTGAAACGCTTTGAGAGCTGGCTCTCCTGGACAAATATCGCTAAAATTTCGGATGCCGATTTTGATTTTATCTACCCGGGGTTGGGCCGTGAAAAATCGCTCCGCAAAATTCTGGAGCATCCCGGTGTTCAAATAGCGGTTACCACGCTGGGGCCCAAAGGCGCGCTGGCGCTGCTAAAAAAAGACGACGCCTCAATACTCCGGGCGGAAGCGCCGGTAGTGGATTTGCCGGTGGCAGATACCATTGGCGCGGGGGATACCTTCCATGGGGCCTTTCTCGCATGGCTGGAACGGCACAACAAAATGAGCCGCGCCGGGCTTGCGTCCCTTACGGAAACTGAACTCTACGACGCCCTCTTCTTTGCCAATAAGGCGGCTTCCCTGGTCTGTTCCAGGCAGGGGGCCAATCCCCCAACCTTTGCCGAAACAGAGGCCCTAAAGGGAAGCGTGAAGTAATGGCCGGAAACAGCATTGGCGTCCTTTTCACGGTTACTACCTTCGGTGAATCCCATGGTCCCGGGGTGGGCTGTGTGGTGGACGGCTGTCCCGCCGGGGTTCAGCTCAGCGCCGCCTTTATTGGGCAGGAACTTGCCCGCCGCCGCCCCGGAGGGGGAGGACCTGCCACCGCCAGGGTGGAGGCGGACGAACCGGAAATACTTTCGGGGGTGTTTGAAGGCAAAACCCTGGGTACTCCAATCGCCATCCTTATCCGTAACACGTCCCAGCGTTCCGCCGATTATGATACCCTGAAGGACATCTACCGGCCGGGCCACGCGGACTGGACCTGGGAAGCCAAGTACGGCAACCGGGACCACCGGGGCGGCGGCCGTTCCTCGGGCAGGGAAACCGCCGGCAGGGTTGCCGCAGGGGCGGTGGCAAAGGCCTTTCTCACCCAATACGGCATCATTATCCGGGCCTGGACCTCCGCCGCGGCGGGCATTAAAGCTCCCACCCCGGACGAAACGGGCTTCGATTTGGAAGAGATTGAAAAAAACAGCCTGCGTATGCCCCACGCCGAAAGCGCCGCAAGGGCCTTGGCGGAGATAGAGAGACTACACGCTGCGGGAGACAGCGCGGGCGGGACCGTATCGTGCCTTGTGTGGAATGTTCCCCCAGGGCTCGGCGAACCGGTATTCGCCAAACTCGACGCCCTCCTCGCCCAGGCCATGCTCTCCCTGGGCGCCGCCAAGGGGGTGGAGTTCGGCGCCGGTTTCGCCGCCGCTTCTTCCCGCGGCTCAGCCATGAACGATCGGCCCATGCCCGCCGCCGACAATGCCGCCAGCGGCGGTTTTGCTGCCGGAACGGACGGCGGCAGTGCTGCCGCGGCTGACAGCACTGCCGGGACGGACGGCGGCAGCCCCGGCGGGCTTAGGGCCCTGCCGGCGGCCTTGCCGGCGGCGTTACCCGGCGGAGCGCCGGCCCTGACTTGGGAAACCAATCACGCGGGGGGGGTGTTGGGCGGCATTTCCACCGGTATGCCGCTGGAATTTACCGTGGCCTTTAAACCTGTCCCATCAATCTCAAAACGGCAAAAAACGGTAAGCCGGGACGGTACTGAACGGGACATCCTGATCCCAGGCCGCCACGATGTATGCGTCTGCCCCCGGGCGGTTCCGGTGGTGGAAGCCATGACCGCCCTGGTCCTGGCGGACCTCCTGCTGCAAAACCGGAGCGCCCGGTGACAGCCCCGGCGCACGCAGGCAAATTATCGAAAGCCTTATTTCTGTCGCTTTTGTTAGCGGGAAGCGGGGCGTATTGTTTTGGCCAGAGCCCGGAGGAACTTTACTATGAGGCGGCAAGTTTTGATGGCATTGAATTCGGCTCTACCCTGGAGCGCCTGTACTACCGGAAGCCCCATATCCAACAGATGTCCCAAAACCTCTACGCGGTAAGGGGCTATGTCTTCCTGGATACAGGAGAGTATGTCACCGCCCAGGCGGATTACTACATCGACGCGTTCCTGGGGCTCTATGCCGTAGTAATCGTGTTTGAGTCACAAAATTCCCAGGCGTTGAATTCCATTTATGAAAACAACACGGCTTCCATCAGCAAGACCTATGGCAACGGGTACACGGTTATCGATATGGATGTAAAGGGGGTTTCCTGGACAACCCCCTATGGCGAAGAAACGGGCATGGCCTATTTTCAAAACAGCTACGATAACCGTTCGGTGCAGTTCCGCCTCTACAGCCAGCTCCCCATGCACCGCCGGCTCCTGGGAAGGGAATAGACTTGTTCGGACGATAGTCCGCGAGAACCAACAGCGAACCGAAGGTTCTCGAACAGATCTATTCTCCTTTTATGTCGGGATCGCTAATCATGATCCCCCGCACAACCGCTACTAAATCGGCGTAGCTGTCGATGAAGGCAAGCAGAGTTCTGCGGGTAGAACCGAAGTTGTCAAACTCCTCCGGCTTCATGCCGTGCTCGTCGTAAGCCCGGCGGAAATCGGGGAACTTCTTTTCCAGTTCCGCAATGGTTTTGGGATCCACCGGATCGTTGATGCGGTTTTTCACTTCCACATCGGAACCGTTTATTTTCTGCTGCCATTCATAGGTAATAGTCATGGACATATCGCCGCCGATAAATTCCGACCAGTGAAAATGATTGCGGTACGCGGCGTTCAAAAGCCGGGTTCTGTATCCCCGTTCCTTGTAGAGACGGTACGCCTTCTTTGCCGCCGCAACCCCGCCCCATTCCAGGTATCCCGGATCGGTAACGATGCTTTTTTTGGCGGCAATCACTTTGAGCCAGTCGTCCAGGCGGCCAACCATAATCGTACACACGGGGCTCATGGTGGAAATATCCTTCCCTTCTTTTTGGCGGCGCACGATTCCCCGTTCCACCGCTTCGGCAACGGCGATGCATTGCGGCACGGTAAAGGATATGGTGGCGTTTACGCTGATCCCCCGGTAGGACAGTTCCTCAACGGCTTCAATCCCCGCCTTGGTGACCGGCAGCTTGATGTTGTTGTTGGGATACAGGGAATCGAAATATACCGCCTGTTCCACAATGGCCTTGGCGTCCCGGTAGTATTTCGGGTTGGTTTGAATGGAAAGGCGTCCGTTACGGCCGTTATTTTTGTCGTAGACCGGTTTCAGCAGTTTTGCCGCGTTTACCGTAATTGCTTCAATGATCTTCCAGGCAATAACATCTTCCGTTGCCGTTGGATTATCCCTGATGAGTTCCATAATCTTCGGTCTCCAGGTTTCCAGTTCCTTTTTTAAAACCTGCCCAACAATGGTAGGATTACTGGTTCCCCCGGTCGCGCCGTATTCAATCGCGGACGACAGCTCTGCTGTTGAGCATGAATCATTCCAGAACTCCGTAGGACTTGTCAGCGTCATCGTATGCAGGGGATTCTTCCCTTTCATATCACCCATATTTACCTCCTGAAATAAAATATTGTTTTACAAACCGGCCTTATCTCTGATATAGTTCCGGGCTTTAATGGCGTATTCCAGCGGATTAGCCCTGGCGGGGTCCTGTTCGGCCTCAACGACCCACCAGCCGGAATAACCGGCTTCTTTGAGGGCGTTAAAAACCGGGACAAAATCAATGCCCCCGTCGCCGGGCACCGTAAACACTCCCTCTTTAACCGACTTGAGGAATGACCATTTTTCCGCAACCGCCTTCTGGTGAATACCGGGCCGCATATCCTTTAGGTGTACGTGCCTGATCCGGCCTATCCATTTTTTTAACACCCCAAGATAATCCTCCCCGGAAAAAACCAGATGTCCCGTATCGTAGAGCAGCCCCAGCAGCGCAGGATCGGTGTTTTCCATGAGCCTGTCGATTTCCCCGGCTGTTTGCACCCCGGTTCCCATGTGGTGGTGATAGACGAGTTTCATGTCCTTTTCGGCGGCCAGCTTCCCCAGCTTGTTAAGGCCGGCGTAAAGCCCGGCCCATTCCTCATCGCTAAAAGCGGGCTTTGCGTCAAAAACAGGAAGATCCTGCCTCCCCTGGATTGAGTGTCCCTGTTCCGCCGCGCCGATAACCCCGGCGCCTGCGGCGTGGAGAAAATCCCGGTGTTTGATGAATTCCGCTTCCACCTCCTCATAGGGTTTTGTGGTAAGAAAAGAACTGAACCACCCATTGCAGATGGTGAGTCCCCGCAGTTTCAGCGCTTTATTCAGAACCACCGTATCCCTGGGATACTTGTTCCCCACTTCGCTGCCAATAAAACCCGCCAGGGCCATTTCGCTGACACATTGCTCAAAGGGTATTGCCCCGCCGAGTTCGGGCAGATCGTCATTGGTCCAGCCGATGGGGGCAATAGCTAAACGAATTGATCTTTCACTCATAAATCACCCCATTAAAATTTTCTTGTCTTGGTAACTTCCGCCGCCATTTCCCGGGCCGCCTTTTGAACCTCGGGATTGGAGGATACCTGGGCTGTACCGACCCGCCACCAGGATTCATACCCGTGGGTCATGGTTTTCGCCCCCACCTTGATATCGATGACCACGGGCCCCTTGGCGGCCAGCGCCTCTTTTACCGCCCCGGCCAGTTCTTCCGCCGTCCGCGCCCGCAGGCCCAGGGCGCCCCAGCTTTCACCGTTTTTCGCGTAATCTACCGCCACCGGCGGCCCTTCCAGGAGCCCGCTCGCCTCGTTCCGGGTTTTCCACTCGTTGCCAAAATGGCCGATACCCTGGCTGTGCTGAAGGTTATCAATGCAGTGAAAACCCGCGTTGTCCAGGACCAGGACAATGATCTTTTTACCTTCCTGAACCGCGGTGAGTAATTCCGTATGCAGCATAGTGTATGCCCCGTCGCCGATAATGGCAACCACTTCCTTTTCGGGACAGGCGATCTTGACTCCCAGGGCGGCGGCTACCTCATAGCCCATGCAGGAGAAGGCGTATTCCAGGTGATAGGTTCCCATGACCCGGGTCCGCCAGACCCGCTGCATGTCGCTGGGAATGGAACCGGAACCGGATACCACGATGGTTTCCGGGGGAAGGAGCCGGTCGTTGAGTTCTCCCAGAACCCTGGCCTGGGAGAGCAGGGGCCCGTTGGGGCCCGGGGGGATTTCCTCGCAATAAAGCCGGTCCACCTCGGCCTTCCATTCGTCCCGGACTTCCTGTATTCGGCCGCCCCAGGACGCGGTATAGCCGGAGAGGGCCGGGACAAGGGCTTCCAGGGTGAGTTTCGCGTCGGCGATGATGGGCTCCCCGTTCATCTTGTAGGCGTCAAAGGAAGCCACATTGATCCCCAGGATACGGCATTCAGGATTCTGGAAAAGCCACTTAGAACAGGTGGTAAAATCCCCCAGCCGGGTCCCCGCGGCGATAATGAGGTCCGCCTCCTTGGCGATCCGGTTGGCCGCCAAAGCCCCGGTAGCGCCGATCCCCGAAAGGTTATAGGGATTATCCCAAAGTACCGTCCCCTTACCGCCCTGGGTTTCGGCAAAGGGGATTTTGCCGGCGGCGCAGAACTTTTCCAGGGCCTCCCCCGCGCCGGAATACCGCACGCCGCCGCCGCATATAACCAGGGGCTTCTTCGCCCCCCGGATCATCGCCGCCGCCCGGTCGATCCGGCCTTTGCCGGGGATCCGCCGTTCAAGGTGATGGACCCTCCTGGCGAGGAATTCTTCAGGGTAGTCGTAGACTTCCCCCTGTACGTCTTGTGGAAGGGATACGGTTACCGCCCCGGTTTCCCCGGGGTCCGTAAGCACCCGGAAGGCGCTGATCATGGCGGTCATGATCTGTTCCGGCCGCTGGACCCGGTCCCAGTAGCGGCTCACCGCCCGGAAAGCGTCGCTGGCGGTGTTGGTATAATCCGTGGGTATTTCTACCTGCTGGAGTACCGGGTCGGGCTGCCTACAGGCAAAGGCGTCCGAGGGAAGGAAGAGCACCGGTATATGGTTAGCCGTGGCGGTTCCCGCAGCGGTGACCATGTTGAGCGCCCCGGGCCCGATGGAACTGCACACCGCCATCATCCGGTGGCGGTTGTTCTGTTTGGCAAATCCCATGGCGGCGTGTCCCGCCCCCTGTTCGTTCTTGGCCTGATAAAACCGCAGGGAGGTATTGCCCGCCGCCAGGGCTTCACCGAGACCTACCACCACCCCATGGCCGAAGATGCCGAAAACCCCATGGACGAATTTAATTTCCTCTCCGTCTACTTCGATATATTGATTATCCAGGAATTTCAATAACGCCTGCCCCATGGTAAGCCGTACTGTCTTCATATATACTCCTTATTTTTTAGGCTGCCAGATTTTATCTTCCGGTCCCATCACCCACTTATGCCCCTCAATGAAGACCGGAGTATTCGTGGCAGGTCCGTAATGGGCGCCGTCGATGTGGCGGATTATCCAAAGGTACCACATGGCATAACCGGGAGCGGTAACCTGGGGATGGACCTCGCCCTCCCGTATCAAAATAGTATCCTTATCTTTGATAATATAAGGAGTATCCCCGATAGCGGTAAGCCCGAAGCCTTGTTCCGGAAGGAAGCGATAGTGATAAATTTCAGGCTGGGGATGATGATGGGGGGGATAGCTCGACCACTTTCCCGGCGCCCCGATCACTTCCCCGATAACCAGGTTGGATTCGCTCCGGTTGGTATCGTCAAAACAGGTACGCACGATCCGGGTAGAGGTTTCCCGCATGGTCCCTTCCCCCCGGAATTCACTCCGGCATTCTTCGGGGGTATAGAGTTTTGCGGCGAATGATTTGGGATTATCCGTGGCGGCGTAGTAGAATTCCGCCCCTTCCTTCCCCGCTTTGATGGTTACCCGGCATTTGGCGGGCGCCGAAAGACACCAGGGAGAATAGTCGAACAGGTTTGGCCGGTAAATCTCAAGGCTTTTAGTCGCACCGGCTTTTGAAAGCGCTTTCTCGTCGTCCCAGGCAATGTCCGCCTTCCCCCGGGAGAGGAGCCAGACCCGCTCATCCGTATCCGATTCGCTTTCGTAGATGTCGCCGGGGGCGAGCACGATTACCCCGAAATCCATGAGCATGTCCGCCGTCGAACCGCTTCGGGGGGAAAGGGGGGTATAACCCCGGATAAAGGGGGGCTTATGGGGTATCCGCATGGCTGCTCCTAATATTGGGCCCGTATTTCGTCAATAGGGACGGGCCGTTTTTCTTTTAATGATTTGGCGGCCGCCAGGGCGGCGTACATATCCTCCAAACCGTCTTCCCCGGTTACCGCCGCAGGCTTTTTATTCAGCGCCGCGCTGGTAAAGGAGATCATCTCGTTAATAAAGGCGTCTTTATACCGTTCCAGGAAAAAATAGAGGGGTTTTTCCCCAATAACCCCCGAGGCGTTGGAAAGCTTTACCGTGCTGGGGAGATCGTTTTCCGCGGCGGCGGCCCCCTTGGAGCCGAAGACCTCTACCCGCTGATCGTAGCCATACACGGCCTTCCGGGAATTGTCGATGACCCCGATGGCGCCGTTGGCGAACTTCAGGGTAACCAGGGCGGTATCCACGTCCCCGGCCTTCCCGATCTCGGGGTCCACCAGTACCGCCCCGGCGGCATACACCTCGGTGATCCCGCTTCCCGCCTGGAAACGGGCCATGTCAAAGTCGTGGATCATCATGTCGATGAAGATGCCCCCGGAAACCGCCACGTATGCCGGAGGCGGCGGGGCGGGGTCCCGGGAGCTGATCTTCACAATCTGCACATCCCCGATTTCCCCCGCCAGGGTCAGTTCCCGTATCCGGGCGAAGTTATGGTCGAACCGGCGGTTGAAGCCGATTTGAAGGGTAAGCCCTGCGGTCTTGACCGCCTCCAGAGCGCTCTTCACCTTGGGTATACTCAGGTCTATAGGTTTTTCGCAGAAAATCTGCTTCCCCGCTTTGGCGGCGGCAATGGTAAGGTCCGCGTGGGTGTCGGTGGAGCTGCAGATGACGACCGCCTGTATGGCGGGGTCCTTGAACAGATCCTGGGGATCCCTTGAGACAATCCGGGCGCCCAGGGCCTTTGCCCAAGCCTCCTGCTCCCCGGTTAGCCTGATATCCGCAATTCCCTCAAGCTTGGCCTGTGGGATAAAACGGGCGATATTTTCCCCGTGGATCTTGCCGATCCGCCCGGCGCCGATGACTCCAATCCGCAGTATCTCCGACATTGCATCCTCCTGGTATGAGCACTATATAAAAAAACACCGGTTTTCCGGTCTGTCATGCAAACGTTTTCAATATTATTAGTATAATAGTTCCTCCACAGAATTTTGTAAAGGACTTTTTTGATTATTTAAAAAACCCTATTTTCCGTAAAATCATATAATTCTATGCATAACAAAGAAATAAAAAAAATTGTACTTTTTGAAAATTTTGTTGACAAATTTGATAATAAGGGTGATAATCCTATTGAAAACGTTTGCAGTCAATATAGCCAATCCGGTATGGAAGTTGAGCTATATTGGGAAAAGTTTTAGGAGGAAATTCTATGAAGAAAGCGTTAGTTCTTATTGCGGTGCTCCTGATGGCGGGAGGAATGGTATTTGGCGGCGGCGGTCAGCAAAAGGGGGGTAAGACCCTGGTTGGGTATGTCTGCACCAATTTCAACGATACCTTCCAGGGTTATATCATGGAAGAATTCAAAGGATATTTTACCGATAAGCCCGAGTTCACCCTGGAATTCCAGGATGCCCAGGAGGATGTGGTCAAACAGCAGGATCAGGTGAACAACCTGATCTCCAAGGGCGCTAAAGCCCTGGTGGTGGTCCCGGTAAATACCAGCGCCATGGCGCCGATTACCAAGGCCGCCCAGGACGCCAAGATCCCCCTGGTATACGTTAACCGGAACCCCTTTGGCGAGAGCGCCCTTCCCGCCAACGTGTTCTACGTGGGTTCCCAGGAAATCGTAGCCGGCCAGCTCCAGATGGAAGCCATGGGCAAGGCATTAAACGGTCAGGGCGGCGTATGCATCCTTATCGGTAAGCTGGACAACGAGGGGGCGATCCTCAGGACCCAGGGGAACGAGGATACCATTAAGGCTAAATTCCCCAATATCAAAGTACTGGCCAAGGAAGCCGGTGACTGGCAGCGGGATCAAGGCCAGCGCCTTACCGAAAACTGGATCACCGCATACGGTAACAACCTGAAGGGCATCTTAGGGAATAATGACGAGATGGCCCTGGGAGCAGCCGCGGCCCTCCGTGCGGCGGGCCGCACCGATGTGGTGGTTATGGGCGTGGACGCCATCCCCGACGCGAGGGCCGCAGTGGGCAGCGGCGTCATGACCGCGACAGTCCTCCAGGATTCGGCCGGACAAGGCCGGGGCGCCGGCGCGGCCGTTTACAAAGCGCTGAATAAGCAGAGCCAGGATTCCATTACCTGGGTTCCCTTTGTACTTATCGATAAAAGCAATCTGTCTCAGTATCAGTAAAACCTAAAGCCGGGGGCTGTTTTGGCAGCCCCTGTTTTTTGTATGCCATGGCGCAAGATACGCGCCATGGCATACCGGGAAAGCCCCAGGGTTTTCCGGATCAAGGGGGCCAGGGTGAGTGATGAATTTCTTCTTGAAATGAAAAACATTGTAAAAACATTTCCCGGGGTAAAAGCCCTGCGGGGAGTCGCGCTGCAGGTTCGCCCCGGGGAGATTCACGCGCTGTTGGGAGAAAACGGCGCGGGGAAGTCGACGCTGATGAAGTGCATCGCCGGTATCTACCGGCCGACCAGCGGTGAAATACTATTTGACGGAAAAGTTCAGGGGCCCTACAATCCTTCGGAGGCCCTGAAAATGGGGATCTCCATGATCCACCAGGAATTGAGCCCCGTCTTGCACCGGCCTATTATGGAAAATATCTGGCTGGGCAGGGAACCGCTTACCAAGCTGGGATTTGTGGATCACAAAAAAATGTACGATAAGTCCAAGAATCTGCTGAAGGAAATTGACCTGGAAGAGGATCCCCGGACTTTAATGGCCTCCCTTACGGTGGCGAAGATGCAGATGATCGAGATCGCCAAGGCTGTTTCCCATAATTCAAAATTGATAATCATGGATGAGCCCACTTCCGCCCTTACGGAGAGGGAGATCAAACAGCTCTTTACCATCATGCGGAAGCTGAAGGATCAGGGGAAGAGTATCATCTTTATTTCCCATAAATTGGATGAGGTCTACGAAATCGCGGATAGGATTACGGTATACCGCGACGGCGCCTTTATCGGCGCCGAAAATGCCAAAGATCTGAGGGTGGATCAGCTCATCAACATGATGGTAGGCCGGGATGTGAACGAACTTTTCCCCAAGGTTTCCTGCCCCATCGGGGATGTTAAGCTGGAAATCAGGGGGTTTTCCAACCGCAAATACTTTAAGGATGTTTCCTTTACCGTGCGGGAAGGGGAAATCCTCGGGATCGCCGGCCTTGTGGGAGCAGGCCGCACCGAAGTGGTGGAAACCCTGTTCGGCATGAGGCCGAAAACCTCCGGGGAGGTATTTATAGACGGGAAAAAGGTTACCATAAAAAATCCTGCGGAAGCGATCCGTCACGGGATGGCATGGCTCACCGAAGATCGCCGGGGATCGGGGATCTTCCCCATGCTCAGCGTCCAACTCAACATCGTCATCGCCACAATTCCTAAATTTTTAAATAAATTCGGCCTGATAAAAAACGCCGCGTTAAATAAGCACTGCGAAGAATATGTGCAAAAAATTCAGGTAAAGACCCCCAGTATTTACCAGCATGTGGAAAATTTGAGCGGCGGAAATCAGCAGAAGGTACTGGTGGCCCGTTGGCTCATGACCACGCCGGAGATCCTCTTTCTGGACGAGCCCACCCGGGGTATTGACGTGGGGACCAAATCGGAAATCCACCGGCTTATTACCAAGCTTGCCGGGGAAGGAAAATCCATTGTGATGATCTCCTCGGAACTGCCCGAAGTGATGGGGATGAGCGACCGGATCATGGTAATGCACCAGGGAAAGGTGACGGGGATCGTGGAAAACACCAAGGATCTGACCCAGGAAGAACTTATGGCCTATGCCACCGATACGGTTGACGAATATAAAAACATGATTAAACGCGACAGGGAGGCAACTAATGACCGTTAACACTCAATATATCAGCCAGTCTATGAGAAAATACGGGATAGTGATCGTACTTATTCTGATGATCATCTTTCTCAGTATCGTCCAGCCGGCATTCTTAAGCGCCAACAATATTTTCAACGTCTTAACCCAAAGTTCCATTTTCGGCATCATGGCCCTGGGCATGACTTTTGTCATTATTTCCAAGGGCATTGATCTTTCCGTAGGGTCGGTACTGGCCTTTGCCGGGGTGGTGGCCGCCAGCATGGGACAGGTTGTGGGGGCCACGGAAAAGTATTTTCCCAATATGCCGGTTCTGCCGGTGATTGTACCTATCGCAACGGGCCTCTTGATCGGCGCGCTCTGCGGTTTTATAAACGGATTTCTCATCGCCAAGACCAGGATTCCCGCGTTCATCGCCACCCTGGGTATGCTGACCATAGCCCGGGGCTTTGCCCTGATCTACACCAGCGGGAGGCCCGTCAGTAACCTCATCCCGGCCCTTAACAACTTGGGGGGAAAGGTATTCAACATTATCCCCGTACCGGTGATTATCTATTTCATCATGATTGTGGTAAGTTCGGTTTTATTGAATAAAACCCGGTTCGGCAAGAATACCTACGCTATCGGGGGGAATATCACCGCCGCGGAAGTTTCCGGGGTAAACGTGTCGAAGAACCTGATTTTGATTTATAGCTACTGCGGTCTTCTGGCGGGGATTGCCGCTATTGTCTTCGCCGGGCGGGTGGGCAGCGTGCACCCCGGCGCCGCCGACGGCTATGAATTGACCGCCATTGCCTCCACCACCATCGGCGGTACCTCCCATTCCGGGGGGATCGGCACCATCGGCGGGGCCTTTGTCGGCGCCCTGGTCCTGGCGGTTCTGCGGAACGGCTTTACCCTCCTGGGGGTGAACGCGTACTGGCAAAAGGTTGCCGAAGGCCTTATCATTGTGGGCGCGGTTATCGTGGATATGCGGAAGAACGCGAAAAAGGACTAAGTGTATGAACAAGGTGCGAATCGGCTCCGTCGGCCTGGGCCGTTTGGGGCTCAGACATGCGGAAAACATTGCCTCAAGAATGCAGAACGCCGAACTGGCCGCCCTCTGCGATGTGGATAAATCCAAGCTGGAGGAGACGGCGGACCGGCTGGAGGTTCGGCGCCGCTTTACCTCCTTTGAAGAACTAATCGCCTGCAAGGATATTGACGCGGTAGTTTTAGTGTCGCCCTCGGCATTGCACACTAAACAAATCGCCGCCGCCCTGGCTGCGGGGAAGCATGTCTTTTCCGAGAAACCCCTGGGGGTCACGGTGGAAGAATGCAGGCAGGCTGAAAAGGCGGTGGAGGCCCATCCGGACCTAGTGTTCATGCTGGGGTTCATGCGGCGTTTCGACGAATCCTACCAATACGCCCATGACAAGGTGGCCGCAGGGGAAATAGGGAGACCCGTGCTTTTCCGTTCCTACAGCCAGGACCCGGAAAAATTCATCCAGGGCGCCATCGCTTTTGCCCCCCACTCCGGGGGGCAGTTTCTGGACATGGCGGTCCACGATATTGATTTGGCCCGGTGGTTTACCGGTTCGGAGCCGGAGACGGTCTACGCCATCGGCGGCTGCTACGCCCATCCCGAATTCGCCCAATACCAGGACGGGGACAACGTATCCTGTCTGATGAAATTCAAAAATGACTGCATGGTGTTCCTCTTCGCCGGCCGTACCGCCCCCCACGGGTACAATGTGGAAACCGAGATCATCGGCGCCAAGGGGATACTCCGGATCGCCTCGGTGCCCCAGAAAAACCTGGTGGAAGTTCTGGACGAACACGGGGTCAGAAAAGAATGCAGCGAAAATTTTCTGGAACGCTTTGATACCGCCTATGTCAACGAGGTTCAGGAATTTGTCAACTGCATTACTACCGGGCGCAAACCGGCGGTAACGGTTTACGATGGAAAGCGGGTGTCGGAGATCGCCTATGTCTGTAAATCCGCCTTTGAACAGGGAGTTCTGCTAAAATTCTAACAAGGCTTCACTTTTTTCGACAGCCTGTTTTTATGGGGTTAATTTTTTTATAGAATTACAGAAATGGCATCAAGGATGGCGGAATGATCAGCATCAAGGATATAGCAAAACAGGCAGGCATGTCTGCGGCAACAGTTTCCCGGGTTGTAAATGGAAAAAATAACGTAAACGCCGAAAAACGTAAACAGATTCTGGAAATTATTGAAGAAACAGGCTATGTACCGAACAAAGCGGCGCGGAGCATGGTTTTGCAGCGGAGTTTTACGGTAGGAATTGTGATTCCCGATACCTTCAATATGTTTCAGCGGCAGCTCTTTTCCATTATTGAGCGGTATCTGGAGACCTTCGGCTACCATACCATTTTTTTCTTCGTGCAATTTGAGACTTCCAGCGAGGAAACCTGTCTTAACCGCCTTAAGGCGGAAACGCTGGATGGGATTATCCTGATCCATGAAATAAAAATTCCGGCGTTTTATGACTATCTGCTTAGAACAGGGCTTCCCGCGGTTACCGCCACGTTTTCGTATCCCGGCATAGCTTCCATTCATGTGAACGAAGAACAGGCCTCCACGGATGCGGTAAATCACCTTATTGGTCTGGGACACCGGAAAATAAAAATGATAAGCGGCGACGGCTTTACGTTTGGCAGACAACGGGCGGAGGGGTTTTTTCAGGCCCTGACGGCGGCGGACATTCCCTGGGAAGAACGCAGCGTGGTATTTGTCCCGCACTACACTTCGGAATTCGGCATGTACGGCATGAGGGAGCTGCTCCTCCGGGACCGGGATTTTTCCGCCGTCTTCGCCGCCACCGACGAGCTTGCCATTGGGGCTATCCGGGTGCTTAAGGACGAGGGGATCCGGGCGCCCGAGGATGTGTCGGTAATCGGGTTTGACGACATTGATATTTCAAGTTATATCGTCCCCCGGCTTACAACCATACGGCAGCCCCTGGGAGAAATGGGGGAACAGATCGCCCTGACCCTGCACCGGCATATCAGCGGCATGAACAGCGACACCCGGCAACAGGTATTCTCCTATCGGCTCATCGTCAGGGAATCTACCTGCGCGGCAGCCCGGTAGTGTCATTGGCGTATAACGTTCATCCCTTTCGAATATACAGCGGTATGGAAGTGAGTTCCTTTTCATCAATGTATAACACAAATTTTACTACTCCGTTGCTCCGGAACTGGAGATTGGAAATGGTGAACACCAGGTGGGACACGGCGGTGGCATTTCCCACACCCTTCACTTCAATGTTGCCGCCTATAGACTCCATGTTCATTTCACCGTCCAGGTCCCTGGTCTCGATACGAAAACTGTGGTTCGAAAATTCAAAAAGGTCAAACCGCAGACGAATCACTACCGAAAGCTGGGGATGAACGCAGGGAAAGTTCCGCGCAATAATGGTATCGAAAGTACCAACAATAGTAAGCTTGCCGCCGTTCTCCTGGGCAAAATCGCAGAAAGTAAAAATTTCGGTTCTCATGGTTGTTTACCCGGAACGGCTCCGGCCGTGATCCGGTCTCCCCGGGCAATGGCTTTTTGGACAAATTGAATTACCCGTTTTTGATATTCTTCGGGATTAACCCCGAAGGCTTCCGCATGTCTTGCCCCGGAAACCACAAAGAGTTCCTTAGAAGCGGGACAAGCTTCGTACAGGGTATGTACCATAGAAAAAGGAACAAACCTGTCCGCGTCGCCATGGATGAACAGCACGGGGATCTTTACCCTGCGGATCCGTTCAAGGGGGGAAACTTCTTCAAAGGCATAAGCGGCCTTGGATTTTGAGATACGGCTTGTAGCCTTCATGAGGCGGGAACTCCGTATATGGTAGCGGGTCTGCATTTGCGCGTAAAGTTCATCTTCCAGTGAAGAGTACCCGCAATCTTCCACCACCGCCAGAACTTCATCCGGCAGGGCCGCTTCCCCGGCGGTTATCATCACCGTAGCGGCGCCCATGGAAACCCCGTGGAGCACAATCCCTGCGCCGCCGCCTGAGGCGCCGGTTTTAGTTCGGGACAGGGCCCAATCGATCCAGCGGAGGTAATCCAGCCGGTCAAGCCAGCCGAACCCGATATAGGCCCCCTCGGAAGCGCCATGGGCGCGGGCATGGGGCATAAGGATATTGAACCCCAGGTCACGGTAGTAAAATTCAGCAAAAGAACTGAGCTGCTTCCCGTTCCCGGTATACCCGTGGGCAAGGATAACCGTATAGGGGCTCCCCCTCCCCGCGGCGTCCCGGCAAGCCAGGTAATAACCCCGCAATAACAGGCCGTCATGGGAGGAGATCTCCACAAGCTGCCGTTCAACCCGGTCAATCCAGGGAGGAAGGGCTGGGGTAAGGCCGCCTTTCTTCCCCGGGAGCCTGTCGGGCTTATCGCCGCGCAAGAACGCCTCTGCCGGAATATCTTTCCGCTTTATAATATAATAGAAAAAAAAGACCGGGGACAACGAAATTCCCAGAACCGCAAAAAGAAGCGCCGCCGCCGCAATACAAAGTCCAATTTTTATTATCAAAAAACGCCCTCCGCCCCTTATAGTATATTACTTTTCAGAAGTCCTGCCAGGGTATGGACCGGATAATCCAAACCGGGTAAAATAGTATGCCATGACCGATTTTGTCCACCTCCATGTCCATTCGGATTTTTCCCTCCAGGATGCCGCCGTTTCGGTGACGAGCCTCTGCGACCGGGCGGAAGAGCTGGGGATGAAGTATCTGGCCTTGACCGACCACGGGAATATGTTTGGCGCCATGGAATTTCTGGCTGCCTGCAAGGAAAATGGCAAACATGAAAAGCGGGCAAACCCCATTAAGCCCATTATCGGCTGTGAGGTCTACACGGCCCCCGGCTCGCGTTTCGAGAAGAAAGGCTCCGAAAGCGATAATAAATACTACCATTTGATTCTGCTCGCGGAAAACCGGGAAGGTTACTTCAACCTGGTAAAGCTCTGTTCCTCCGCCTATACCGAGGGTTTTTATTACCGCCCCCGGGTCGATGACGAACTCCTCACCCAATACCACGAGGGGCTTATCGCCCTTTCGGCCTGTGTTTCCGGGGAGATCCCCAAGCTCATCCAGGGGGGAGACCTTGCGGGGGCGGAGGCCAAAGCCCTGCATTACCGGGATCTTTTTGGGGAAGGGAATTTCTACCTGGAAATCCAGGATCACGGCATTCCCCGGGGTGTACTCCGGAACGCCGATCTGTCTCAAAAGGACATCAACAAAGCCGTTGTGGAAATTTCCCGAAAGACCGGTATCCCCCTGGTGGCGACCAATGACGTTCACTACCTCGACCGGGAAGATTCGGTAGCCCACGATGTGCTGCTCTGTGTCGGCACCGGGAAACTCAGAACCGAGGTAAAACGCAAAAAATACTATGGGGATCAGTTCTACTTCAAAACCGGCGATGAGATGGCGGCCCTGTTCCCTGAATATCCTGAAGCCATCGCCAATACGGTGAAGATAGCCGGGCGCTGCAATCCGGATGTGCCGAAGATTACGCAAAAGGAGCTGCCTAAATATCTGCCGGATTTCGAGATACCTTTGGGCTTTGCCGATGCCGGCGCGTACCTGCGGCGCCTGACGATGGAAGGGCTTCCCAAACGTTATCACGATATGAGTGAACAGGTGAAGAAGCAGGCCGAATACGAGCTTGACGTGATTATCAAGATGAACTTTGCGGGCTACTTCCTTATCGTGGCGGACTTTATCAACTGGGCTAAGGACCGGGGTATTTCCGTGGGGCCGGGCCGGGGGTCCGGGGCGGGTTCCATTGTGGCCTACGCGCTCAGGATCACCGACATTGATCCGCTCAAGTACGGATTGCTGTTCGAGCGTTTCCTCAACCCGGAACGGATTTCCATGCCGGACTTTGACGTGGACTTCTGTAATGAACGCCGGGAAGAAGTGATGCAATATGTGACAAAAAAGTACGGCAAGGAACGGGTAGGGCAGATCATCACTTTTGGCACCCTGGGCGCCAAACAGGTGATCAAGGATGTGGCGCGGGTTTTGGACATCACTATTGGTGAGTCCGAATCGATCACGAAGCTCATTCCCAAGGATCCCAAGATCACCCTGGCCAGGGCTTTTGAAGATGAGCCGCAGTTGGGCGAATTGGAACAAGATCCCCGGTATACCGAACTTTTCAGCCTGGCCCGGAAACTTGAAGGGCTGCACCGCCATTCAAGCCTTCACGCCGCCGGGGTGGTGATTGGCAAATCGGAACTGGATAACTACGTGCCCCTCTACCGGGATTCCAAGACCGGGGGCATAGCTACCCAGTACACCATGAACTATCTGGAAAACTGCGGCCTGGTAAAGATGGACTTTCTGGGTCTCAAGACCCTGGACCTAATCAAAAATACGGTTGATATTATTCATGGCAAAGGCGGACAATACGCGAACTTCGACATTGATACTGTTGATGAACATGATCCCGCCACCTACGCCATGCTTGGGGAAGAACAGAACGAAGGGATATTCCAGTTTGAAAGAAACTGGTGGAAGGAAATACTGCGCAAGGCAAAGCCCGCGAGCATTGATGAACTTACCGCCCTCACCAGTTTGGGCCGGCCCGGCCCCATGCAGTTTATCCCCCAGTTTATTGAATCAAAGTGGAACCCCCAGGTTATCCGCTACCCGGACCCCTCCCTGGAAGATGTGCTTAAGGAAACCTACGGCGTTATCGTGTACCAGGAACAGGTTATGCAGGTGGCCCGGATCATCGCGGGGTACAGCATGGGACAGGCGGATCTGCTCCGCCGGGCCATGGGGAAAAAGAAAAAGGAAATCATCGACGCGGAAAAGGAACCCTTCCTTGCCGGCGCGGAAAAGCAGGGATATTCCCGGGAAAAGGCAGGGGAAATATACGACATTCTCGTCCCCTTCGCGGGCTACGGTTTTAACAAGAGCCATGCGGCGGCGTATTCGGTGCTTTCGTTCCGCACCGCCTACTTAAAGGCGAACTTCCCCGCGGAATTTATGGCCGCGAACCTCTCCAACGAAATCGGCGCGGCGGACAAGGAAAAACTGCCCGAGTACATTGCGGTTACCCGGAGACTGGACATTCCCCTCGACCCGCCGGATGTAAACCGCTCGGACAGGCTTTTTACCGTGGTAGAAGGCCGCATTGTCTACGGCCTCAAGGCTATCAAGGGCATCGGCGACAGCCCGGCGGAAGAGATCATCCGCGGCCGGAAGGAAGGCGGACCGTACAGGAGTTTTATGGATTTTCTTGACCGGGTGAACCTGAAATCCACCGGTAAGATCGAAGGCGATCCTGATAGGCGGGAAAACGCGGTGGGCAAGAAGGTAGTAGAACTGCTCGTTAAGACCGGCGCCTTTGACAAATTTGGCGTTGACCGGGCAGTGCTGCTGGGGAATCTGGAAACGGCGGTGGATTACGCCCAGAGCAAAAAAGATGACAAGAAGTTCGGCCAGGTGAGCCTTTTTGAAAATACGGGAGAACAGGACTACCTGGAATTTGAATTCAAAGAATTCCCGGTTATGGATCGGATGGAAAAGCTCAACATCGAAAAAGAGCTTATCGGTTTTTATATCTCGGGGCACCCCCTGGACGATTATAAGGCAGCCTGGGAAAAGTTTGTAGCGCTGAATCTGTCAAAGGCCGAAGAAGCGCCCGAGACGGTTTATATGCTGATTGGCATTTTGAAATCCATAAAAACGCACTCGGACAAGACCGGGAAAGCCATGGCTTTCGCTTCCCTCCAGGATTATAACGGCGAAATAGATTTAGTGTTTTTCGGGAAAGTTTGGGAAAGCTGTCAGAATAAGATAAAAGAGGGGGACCGTATTGCGGTTAAGGGCAGGCTGGACCTGAAACGGGGCAGGCCTACCCTGCAGGTTTCTTCCGCCCTGGAACAGGAAAACCTCGGGGTTGATGAAGAATTAAACCGCTTCGCCGCTTCGAGCCACCCCCTGGATCAGTTCAAAGAAGCCTGGAAACAGTTTGTCACCCTGGATCTTGCCAATCCCAAAAATTCCCCTGAAGGCTCATACACCCTTATCGGAATTCTGACCAGGCTGAGTTCCCACAAGGATAAAAATGACAATGACATGGCTTTTGGCTCCCTCCAGGATTATAATGGTGAAATAGATTTAGTGTTCTTTGCGAAAGCCTGGAAGGAGTGCCAGGGACTCATTTTTGAGGAAGACAAGATCGCGGTCAAGGGCAGGCTGGATCTGAAACGGGACAAACCGGGTTTCCAGGTGAGCTCCCTCCTGGACATTGAACAGCTCAGGCGGCGGGCGGTAAAGGCCGCTGCCAATTCCGCGTCTTCCGGCGCTGCAACCGCGGCCGGCGGGGAACCCCTCCCGGCTCGGGAAGAAAGCGGCGGCCGGCCGGCGGCGGACGCCCCCCTCCCCCCGCCGGCCGCCGCTCCCGCGGGGGCCCTTGGCCCGCCAGACCCGGTTTTCCCCGGAGCGGCGGACGGCAGGGAAAGCCCGGCTGCGGCGGAATTTCCGGCCGGGCCGGAAATTCCTGCAAGGGACGAAAAGGCGCCTTCGGACCGGGAAGGACATATCCGGCTCAGGCAGGAGGCGGCGGAAAGGGAGGACGCCCTTTTTATGCTGCGGGACTACCTCTTGGAAACCCCGGGGCCCTGTATGGTGTTCATCCATGTTCCGGTGGGAGCCAGGGAAATGGTGATCCGCACCGATTCCCAGATCCGTACTGCCGCAGACAGCGCGTGTCTTAACGCCCTTAAAAACCAGGGAGCGGTTGCCGCAGTATGGGCCGCATAAAAAAAACACGGCCGTTAGGCCGCACAGGAAAGAGGTAATCATGCGGGTTTTGATGAATATTTTAAGCGGCCTCACGAATCTATACATGATTCTCATTTTTATCCGGGTCATGCTGACATGGTTCGGCAGAATTGCATACTCAAGGCCGGTAGATATACTGTGCCGGTTTACCGATCCCTACCTTAACTGGTTCCGCCGTTTCCCCATACTGAGGGTAGTTAACCTGGACCTCTCGCCTATTGCCGCCCTGGCGGTCCTCTCGGTGGTAAATAGCATCTTTCTTACCCTGGGCCGCTATGGTTCCATTACCCTGGGCTTCATTCTGGGAATGATCCTCTCCGCCATTTGGTCCATTCTGTCCTTTGTGCTGGGCTTCTTCCTCATCATTCTGGTCTTGCGGTTCATCGCGTATATAACTAACCGTAACGTGTATCGATCGTTCTGGCGGATCATCGATACTCTCTCTCAACCCATCCTCTTCCGGATTAACCGGATCATCTTTCGGAATAGAATAGTGCGCTACCATACCGGACTCCTGGTTTCAATAACGGTACTCTTGGCGCTTTGGACGGGCTTGGGTTTCCTGGTGCGCCAGGGAATAAACCTGCTCATAAGGCTGCCGCTTTAAGCGCCGCCCGTCCGGCTGAAGTGGGGGACTTTATTCATGTACCTGCGGGAACTCTTAAATTCAGCGGAAAATGTACGAGGCGTTGGAGAACGGGCGGCGCGGCTTCTGGCGAAGGTTGGCATCACCAGTGTAGCGTCCCTGCTCTGTTATTACCCCAGAGACTGGGAAGATCGCAGCGTTGTTGTTCCCCTCAGGGATTTTCAAAAACGACAGCGGATCTGCACCGTGGTACGGGTCCTGGCCCACGACTGGTTTGGCTTTGGCGCCATGAAGACCCTCAAGATCCATGTGGAAGATGATACCGCCAGGGCTGTCCTGGTCTGCTTTAACCGTCCCTTTTTGGCAAAACAACTTGAGGTGGGAAAGAGCTTCTGGGTTTGGGGACATTTTTACTACAAATACGGAGAAATTCAGTCTACAGCCTTTGAGGTTGAACCCTGGGAAGAAAACGAAAATAGCGCTCAAACAAGGACGGGCAAAGTTCCGCAAGGCAGTACCGCGGCGGCAGGCAGAGGGCCGCAGGACAGGAGCTTCGGCAGCATCCAGCCGGTCTACCCCCTTACGGCGGGACTTACCCAGGGGATGCTCAGAAAGTACGTAAAAAATGCCCTTGCCGAATACGTAAAACCCCTAAATAATGAACTTCCGGAGGCCGTCATTGAGCGGGACGGGCTCCTTTCAAAAGCGGAAGCTATACGGGCCATACACTTTCCCTCCTCCGTGGGGGAACTCACCCTGGCCCGCAAGACCCTGATCTACGAGGAACTTTTCTACCTGGAAGTGGTCGTGGGCAAACGTTCCCTGGAACGGCGCAGTATTTCTGTTGAGGAAAAGGCGATTCCGTCCCCTGATCCTTTGCAGGGCAAATTCACCCCCCTCCAGGAGCAGCTTCTGGAGCGGCTCCCCTTCCCCCTCACGGCGGGCCAGATCCGGGCCGTGGAAGACATCAACCGGGATATGTCCGGCCCCTACCCCATGGCCCGCCTCCTCCAGGGGGACGTGGGTTCCGGAAAAACCCTGGTCTCCTTTCTCGCCGCCCTCAGGGCTGTTGACGGGGCTGCGCGGGGACAGGCGGCGATTATGGCGCCCACGGAACTCCTCGCCCGGCAGCACGCGGAAAACGCAGCAAAACTGCTGGAGCCCCTGGGTTTACGGCCGGCGTTTCTCCCCGGGAACATCAAGGCAGGCGGAAGGGGGCTTTTACTCAAGGCCCTGGCCTCGGGGGAGGTGGATGTTGTGGTGGGAACCCACGCCCTTTTTTCACGGGATGTGGAGTATAAAAATCTCCATCTCGTGGTGGTGGACGAACAGCACCGTTTTGGCGTAACCCAGCGCCAGGCCATAATGGTTAAGGGAGATCACCCGAATCTCCTTATGATGAGCGCTACCCCCATACCCCGGACCCTGGCGCTCACGGTCTTCGGCGACCTGGATGTCTCGGTGATCCCCGATCTTCCGCCGGGCAGGAAGCCGGTAAAGACCCACCTGACAAAAGAATCGAATGAACAGAAAGTCTACGATTTTGTCGCCGTGGAACTGGCCGCCGGGAGGCAGGCTTATTTTGTCTACCCCTTGATTGAAGCGAATGATAACAATTCCCTCAAAGACGCGGAGTCCATGGCGGAAAGGCTCGCGAAAAGGATATTCCCCAGGTACTCCGTGGCCCTGATTCACTCCCGGCTTGATGAGGAAGAGAAGCGGCAAAAAATGGAAGCCTTTCGCCAGGGGGAGATCAGGATCCTGGCCGCTACCAGCGTAGTGGAAGTAGGGGTGGATGTGCCTAACGCCAACTGCATGGTAATCGAACACGCCGAACGTTTCGGCCTTTCCGCCCTTCACCAGCTCCGAGGCCGGGTCGGCCGGGGCGCGGACCAGGCGTACTGTTTCCTCATATATTCCGATCATGCTGAAAGCGAAAAGTCCGGGGCGCCCCATGCTTCGTTCCCCGGGGAAGGCGCCGGGGTTTCCCTCACCGAGGCAGGCAAGACCCGGCTCAAGGTCATGCTGGAAACCACCGACGGCTTTATCATCGCCGAGGAGGATCTGAAACTCCGGGGCCCCGGGGAGATCGCGGGAACCGTCCAGGCGGGATACCTCTCCCTGGGCTTAGCCGATCCTGTCCGGGACGCGGAAGAGCTTGCCCGGGCCCGTACCGATGCCTTCGCGCTCCTGGAGGCCGACCCCGGGCTGGAAAGAACCGAAAACCGCCGTATAGCGGAAGTTCTGGAACGGGCCTCGCCGTTTTCTCAATTGATTTAGAAAGATTGATCTTCTCACAAATAATAATCATAATAAAAAAGAGAATATCATGAAAAAAGACAAAAATTTGACCGTAAAAGCCGGAGAATCCTTACAAACAACAGAGCCGGTGGAAAAAAAGCCCTCAAATGACCGGCGGAAAAAAAAGGCCTCCATTAAAATCCGGTTTATGGTTTTTTTTACTGCTTTTATTGTAATCCTCTGCATGATCACCACCGCAACCAATCTCAAAGAAACCTTCGACGCGGCAATGAAGATCTTCAGCCAGCAGGGGATTCCCATTGTTGAACAGGCGGGGCGGCTCATCGACGGCGACCGCTTTGAAGCCCTGGCAAAAAACGGTGATGAAAACGACCCCTATTACGAATCAACCCGGCTCGCCCTATTCACCCTTAAAGTGAATTCCGGTTGTTTGTACCTCTACACTATGTCGCAGGTGAAGGAAAATTTATACCAGTATGTCATTGACGGCAGCGCTGAACCTTGGGATGAAGACTTCTCCGCCTTTGGAGACACCGAAGATGTGAGTGATTGGGATGAGGCCCTGACGCAGTCAATAGAAACCGCCGGTATCGGGATTACCCGCATGGAAAATCAGGGGGATTGGGGCAGGGTTATTTCGATCTATAATCCCATTTTAAATTCCGCAAACAAAGTGGTAGGGTTTATCGGCTGTGATTTTAGCGCGGAGTCGCTGTACGAGGTAGTTGTTACGCAGGTAAAGCGCCAGGTTCTTACGTCCTTGATTTTTATCGTTATCGGTTTGATTCTGGAATTCGTTTTTATCAGGATGATATTCAATCCCCTGCAAAAAATAAACGAACCCTTGGGAAAAATTGCGGAAGGAGAAGGGGATCTCAGAGTGGTTATCCCGGTAAGCAGAAGAGACGAAGTAGGAACCCTGGCGGCCAGCTTTAACCGCTTTGTGGAAAAACTCAAAAACATCATCATTACTATTAACGCCTCTTTGTTGGAACTTAATGATAACTCCGCCCAGTTAAAGAACCATGCAGGCGTCATGATCGAAGCCATTGACAGCCTTTTTGCCGGCGCCGGGGAAACCCGGGAAAAGGCCCAGCACCAGGAGGCCAAGGCCCGTGCGGCGCGGGACGGGGTAAAGCTCCTTGAAAAACATATCGACAGCCTGGAAGCAATGCTGTCAAGCCAGGTGTCGGCAGTGGAGGAATCATCTACGGCCATCCAACAGATGACCGCCAATGTCCAGTCGGTAACGAACAGCATGGGCAGGATCAAAGAGAATTACACTAAACTGGTGGAAGATTCCCAGAAGGGTAAAGACAACCAGCGGAAAACCGGCGAGAATATCACAACGATTGTTTCTCAGATAGAAAACCTGATCAAGGCCAACAGCGCTATTACCAAAATTGCCGCACGGACAAACCTTCTGGCCATGAACGCCGCTATTGAAGCAGCTCATGCCGGAGAAGCCGGCCGCGGATTTGCAGTGGTGTCGGAAGAAATCAGAAATCTCTCTGTGACGGCCACAGAACAGTCCGGAACTATCAAGCAGTTCATCAATGAAATTCAAGAGACGATCCACTCGGTAGTGGGTGCATCAACTCTTTCTATGGAATCCTTTGGAAGTATCAATACCGACATTAGTTCCCTAAGCAATATGATCTCCCAGATTTCCAATGCCATGGAAGAACAGAATGTGGGGCTCCAGGAAATATTAAAGGCAGTGGAGTTGGTAAAGAATAGTACCGGATCTATCCATAATGCTTCAGGGGAAATGAAACAGGAAAGCATCCCCATCTTTGCCCAGATAGACGAACTGGTAAGCGATGCGGATATCATCCTGAACCAGGCGGAAGAGTCTATGAAACGCACTGAAGAACTCAACAAAGCTTCCAATGAGGTGCTGGATATTGCCCAGAAAAACGGCGTCAGCGCCGATCAGGTAACCTTCGCCGTCCGGAAATTTAAGATATAAGAATTGCGGCGGCGGTAATTCCCCTTGTCCCCCCGGTATGCTATACTGCCCCTGGAGGGCGGCTGGCAATGATTACCCTGCGGGGGATTTCAAAACAGTACGGAAATGTACATGCGCTCAGAGATGTGGAGCTTACCGTGCCTTCCGGGAGTATTTTTGGCATCATAGGGAGGAGCGGGGCGGGCAAGTCCACGCTGCTTCGGATTATGGGTCTTTTGGAGCAGGCCGAAGGGGGGGAAGTGTACTTTGGGGATGAACGGGTGGATTTCCTTGAGGGGAAGGAACTCCTGGAACGGCGCCGGAAAATGGGAATGATCTTCCAGAATTTTAACCTCTTTTCATCCCGGAATGTGATGTCAAATATCGCCTATCCCCTGGAAATTGCGGGGCTTCCTAAAAAGCAGATACACGAACGGGTGGATAACCTTCTGGAACTGGTACATATCATGGACAAACGCAAGGCCCGGCTTCGGGAACTTTCCGGAGGGCAGAAACAGCGGGTGGCCATTGCCCGGGCGCTGGCGGTAAACCCGGAGGTACTCTTCTGTGACGAGGCGACGAGCGCCCTTGACCCCCAGACCACCCGCTCCATCCTGTCCCTGATCCGTGAACTCCACGACCGGTTTAAGCTGACCGTAGTGCTCATTACCCATGAGATGATGGTGATCCGGGAGGTATGCGAAGAAGTGGCGGTTATGGAAGAGGGCAGGATCGTCGAACAGGGGACAATCGAAGCGGTGTTCAATAACCCCCAGTCTCAGGCAGCCAGGGAGCTCATCCATGGGTAAAATCGACATTCTGGGCATCCTGCCCCTCTTGCCCAAGGCAACGCTGGAAACCATTCACATGACCTTTTTTTCCGCCATTTTTGCGAGCATCCTGGGTTTCCCTTTGGGGACCCTGCTCTACGTTACTTCCCCCTCGGGCCTCATTCCCCGGAGCTTCCTCTACAATACGCTTTCCCGGCTGGTGAATATTTTCCGTTCCCTGCCCTTCATCATCCTGATGATCCTGCTCATCCCCTTCTCCCGGTTCATTATTGGAACCAGCATAGGCCCCACGGCGGTGATAATCCCCCTGTCCATAGCCGCCGCGCCCTTTGTAGCCCGGATCGTGGAAACCGCCCTCTCTGAAGTTGACGGCGGGGTTCTCCTCGCGGCCCGGGCCATGGGCTCTACAAATATGCAGATTATCCGGAAGGTACTCATCCCCGAAACCCTGCCCTCCCTCATCTCAGGCCTCGCCTTAACCATTATCAACCTGATTGGCTACTCCGCCATGGCTGGGGCAATCGGCGGCGGCGGTTTGGGCGATCTGGCGATCCGGTACGGGTATTACCGCTTCAGAATCGACGTGACCATTGCCGCGGTAATCATCATTCTCATCCTGGTTGAGGCGGTACAGCTTGCGGGTACGGCGATTAGCCGAAGCCTGCTGGCAAAACGATGAGAAAGGTTGTTCCAAGGCTTTAATTTCCGGAACGGCCTTTTTAAATTTACGAGAAAAATCTGAATTTATATCAATTTCCTCTTGATTTTTTTGATAGATTTTTTTATGCTACTAAACATATATATATACTAGTAATTCTATAGGAGGAATTATGAAAAAATCGATTGTCGTTAGTTTGTTGATTATGAGCGCCCTGATCCTGGGCCTCAACCAGCCGGTAAACGCCGGGGGGAAAAAAGAAGCCTCCGGTTCCACCCTCACCGTAGGCGCTACCCCGGTTCCCCATGCGGAACTGCTCAACCTGGTCAAGGATGATTTAGCTGCCCAGGGGATCACCCTTAAGGTGGTGGAATTCACCGATTACGTAACCCCCAATACGGCCCTCATCGCAGGGGATCTGGACGCCAATTTCTTCCAGCATATCCCCTACCTGGGATCCAATGATGAATGGAAGAACGCCCTTATCAGCGCCTTTGGGGTCCACGTCGAACCCTTCGGACTCTACTCCACCAAAATCAAGAATGTCAACGACCTCCCCAACGGAGCCACCATTGCCATTCCCAACGACCCCTCCAACGGCGGCCGGGCGTTGCTGCTCCTGGCTTCCAAGGGGATTATCACCCTTAAGGCCGGCGCGGGAATCACCGCCACCGTTCAGGATATTGCCTCCAACCCCAAGAACCTGGCATTCCGGGAGCTTGAGGCCGCCCAGCTCCCCCGCTCCCTGGCGGATGTGGACGCCGCGACCATTAACGGCAACTACGCCCTGGAAGCGGGTTTCAACCCCGTCAAAGACTCCCTCATCATCGAAGGCGCCGATTCTCCCTATGTGAATATCGTCGTGGTTAAAAAGGGCGCTGAAAATGATTCCCGGATCAAGGCCCTTTCCAGCGCCCTCCGTTCCCAGAAAGTCAAGGATTACATCAACAAGACCTGGAATGACGGCAGCGTCGTTGCGGTGTTCTAGGAGCCTGTCGGACTTGTGAATTTTTGCTCCATAAAGGAGCAAAAATTCCCGATAAACTGGCTCCTTTGGGAGTTTGCAAGGTAGAATTTTGCGATAAATCGCAAAATTCTCTATTGGAAGGGCTAAAGCCCGACAAACTCCTAGGAAGCGCCGATTAACTTGACGCGATGCAATAAGGTTGCGTCACGTTAATCCACCCTACCGTGATACCAAAAGAAAAACCCCGCTGGAGGATGCGGGGTTTTTTAAGGAACAAGTTTGTTCTAAAACGCAGCTTTTGGAACAAACCTAAAGAAGCAATCGGACTATCAGTCCCACCGAAACCGGCATAGCAATATTATCGTAATCTTCCAGAGGAAGGGCCTCTACAATCGTAGCAATCAGGGCGGCAATCAGGGCAATTTCAATATTATGGTGGGAAACCAGGAAGGCGCTCGCAAACACGGCAATAAAACAGGCGGTGGAACCCTCAATACTTTTCCCCATCATGAAGGGGGGGCGTATGTAACCGTATAGCTTACCCACCAGACTCGCAAAACCGTCCCCAAAGGCCAAGGCGTAAATTGCAATGGTTGAGGCAGGGGGAGGAAAGAAAAGCAGGGCCAATAAGGCGCCAAAACCCAAGGTAACAGGACCCAGCACAAAACGGCCATCGTCCCGTTTGCGGGCGGCCATCTGGGTAGCTTTGGTAATGACAGGAACCCGTATCCCCGAAAGCCTGGCGTATTCCATGCACGCATAGAATAAAGTTCCTGCCATAAGAAGCGCCAGAGTCAACTTATAATGAAAAGCCGCCATACTGGGACTTAAGGCTATTAGAAAATGGATTGCTTTACGTATCGCTTCAGTTTTAACTTCACCGAAGCTGATTGTCGCAGGACTCCGGGGTTCAAGGACTTCCGTAAACGCCGGAACCGTAACTCTATTCATTGTACTTAAATTGCTGCAATATCCATGCCAAGACAGGCACTGCCGGAAAAAATAATATCAATCATAATTCTTTATATAACAATGAATTATGTATTTAAGTTTTAAGTTGAAAAATGCCCATCGTTTATTGTAGACTATTTCATACATCATTGATTCATAAATTAATAATATATTGGACGATATAGGTACAGGATTCTCCGTTACGGCGGGGGCAACAAAAAGCCCCGGGATTGTCCGGAGCCGTGTCTTAATGAACCTTTGAGAGTATTTCCGGATTATCCGCTACATAATTCAGCACATCGGCCATGATGCCGGTGTAGCCCTTCCCCAGAGCTTTATATTTTGCCAGCACATCCGGCATAAGGCGGATAGCCACTACCGGGGCGGGATTGCGCCGATTCTTCCGCAGCTCCCGCGCCATGGCGGCGAACTCCGCCAGGGCTTCCGGGGTGGAGGGCGGACATTCGGGATCGTAGACCTTCGGTGCTTTCCGCGCTTCTTTGACCTGCTCTTTTGCCAGCTTCAAAATTTCTTTAGGTATCTTTTGTCCAACCCTTACCGTCGATCTGATAGTACCCATTGTAACTTCTCCTCTCATGCTTCTCTGCTTCCCGCGCTGATATAAGACGCGCTATATTTACATTCCCTTCTTCCTGCTCCGTATACACCACAAAGAAGGTTTTTCCGACTTTGCCGATAGTCTGCCATCGTTCCTCCCCGGACGTGTTATGTTCGCTTCTATCAGGCCTCCATATCCGTAACGGATCGGAAAATACATATTGCGCCACCTCAAAGCCGATTTTATGTTTCTGTTTGTTTTCGGCGTTTTTGGTTTCATCCCAGATGATCCGGCGCTCTTCCATGATTTTATTGTAATACGATATAGTATGACTTGTCAAACGGAGATTGAATCAACAACCCCGCCGCAAGCGGCCGGGGTATGTTGTTCTCATAAGGTATTGGTCTCGGGTCCATACCCCTTATAACGCCCCAAGGCTCTCCCGCGAACCGGTGAGCGGGTTCTTGGG
>JAITNM010000093.1 GCA_031290475.1 Treponema sp.
GAAGGAGCGGCTATGGGTGCGATTGATCTGCCTAAGAGTCCTAATGTATTCCATCCTGAGAAACCGAGCGCCGTAGGGTCCCGAAACTCGCTGGCCCAGGAATACCGGGATCAGCAGCATGAAGTTAATCAGCTTCTGGAAGAAGAAACCAATAAAGTGGTTCATCACTTGGCCGCAAAACTGCCCAAGGATGTTCTGGAACGCCTGGACGTAATGGGGGGGATGAAGGAAAAGCTCTACAATTACTTCAACCAGAACTACCAGAATATGTTCAACCGGTACATGGTCACCACGGAAGACGAAATGGTGAAGAAGATCCGGAACTACGTTGACAAGGAAGAGACGAAAATCCTTGCCCGGTATACCCCCAAGGAGGTGGCGGATCTCCTGGATCAGGTGGGCGGCGCGGACCGGTTCAATACCGGCGAGATCGAGAAGTCCATGGTCAACATGTACGGCCACCTGCAGGGGCATATCCAGCGGGGGGTGAACGAGCTCGAAAACCACACCAACAGCCTCCTCCGGCAGAAGACCGATACCGGCGCCTTTATCCGGGGTGAAAATGCCTATTCCATTGTGAAATGCGCCTTTAAGGACAATAACGTTAAGCCAAAGACGGTTACGGATGTTAAGCTTTCGGTAAATATCCTGGATTCGGAGCTTATCAGTCCTATTTTCCACTACCAGGTCACCGTGGAGTACCTCATCAAGGATCTGCTCTCCAAACATCTCATCGATACTATTGACAGGGAAATCGACAAAGTCAAGGATGAGCGGATAGACCAGGGCTTGGAAGAGCTTTCGGACAGCGAGATCATCTTTAACAAGATGGGCAGGGTTGAAAACTACACCGATGACAATGGGGAGGAGCCCAAGTCCAAGCGCTACAACCACGTCGCCAAGCAGCTCATGGACCGGTTGCAGAACCTCCGGGCGGAAATTGAGCCGGTGGAATTCGACCAGCAGAATGTGCGGGAAAATCTCAAGAAGATCGTGGATATCGAGAATATCCGCAGCCGGGGTTTCAACACGGCCATTAACTCCATCACTTCCATTCTGGATACCTCCCGCATGGGGTACCAGTACATTGAGAACCTCAAAAACGCCAGGGAACTTTTGATCCGGGAATATGAAGATACGGATGTGAAGAACCTTCCCGACGAGCGCTACCAGGTGCGGATGCGGTATTACGACAACGCCCAGCTCATAGAGGAACGCAAGGCCTACGATACGCAGATCAAGAGTTTCGAGACCGAAGTTCAGCACCTGTGGGATGTGATCACCGCGATCTACGAGAACGTCAAGCCCTTCTTCAAGATCACCGATTTCAATGACCTGGCGGCAAAGAACAAAAACCGTATCCGCAAGCTCATCAAGGAAAAATCCGGGGAACCCCTCTACGAAGACATTGCCAAGGTTTGGGACGAGATCTCCTTTGTAAATCCCGGTGAAACCGATGTGGAAAAGATGAACCGTACCTACATCTACGACAAGGATAAGCTTCACAAGAAGCTCATCCTGATGCGGGAAAAACTCAAGGACATGTACGATTATCAGTACCCCATTGAACGGCGGGTGCTGGAAGACCGGCTTGTATTCTTAGAGAAGGAATATAACCGTTTTGATTACATGCTTAACCCCTACCATATTGAGCCGGGGCTGCTTCTGGATGTGGATATTACTTCGATTAAACGGAAAAAAGCGACCCTGGACTCCATGGCGAATGTGCTCAACGAGTTCCTCCACGGTGTTTCCAAGGGCTTCCAGGATGCGGCTTTCGCCTCCTTCAGCCGGCGGCGTTCCACCGTCCGGGATGACATCAACCAGTCCTTCTCTTCCGAGGCCGATGCCGGTCCCGCTTCCGCCGCCCCGGCGACCCCTGCCCAGGCTTACCTGGACCTGCTGAACAGCGACGATGGAGCTGCCGATACCGAAGAGGCTGTTACCACCCCGCCTCCTAAGGCCGCCGCCAAGGCTCCGCCTAAAAAGCCTTCCCGGGGCGTGGCGCCCCGCAGAAAGTAGGCGTTTTTCCTTCTGTTAATAAAAAGGCGCTCCTAGGAGTTTGTCGGGCTTTAGCCCTTCCAATAGAGAATTTTGCGATTTATCGCAAAATTCTACCTTGCAAACTCCCAAAGGAGCCAGTTTATCGGGAATTTTTGCTCCATAAAGGAGCAAAAATTCACAAGTCCGACAGGCTCCTAGCTGGGGGCGCTTTTTTATCCTCTAATCCCTTAACTTGAAGCGCACGGGGTAGCGGTAGCGTACCGCCACTGCCACGCCGTTGGCCTCCGCCGGCTTACAGGTCACGTTCCGGAAGGCGGCGATAGCCGCTTCACCAAAGCCCCGGTTCGCGGGCTCCTCTTTGAGAATTTCAACGCGCCGGATTTCCCCCCGGCTGTCGATAAAGAGTTCCAGGTAGACCATGCCCTCAATACCGGAACGCCGGGCAATAGGGGGGTAGACGAGGCTACGGAGTATTTCCCGCTCCGAAAATACAGGGGTTGCCGAAATCTTCCCCATGGAAAGGTATTCGATTTCCCCCTCCGCCGCCGAAGGGGCGCGAGAAACGGTAAGCGTTCCGGGGGCTACCAGTATCTGTTCCTCGGGGACCTGCTCTGTTTCGATCATGTTTTCCGCGATAGACTCCACCGCGTTGGGGTTATCGGGCGGCGGTTCGGGCGGCGGGGGCGGAGGCGGCGGCTCGTCTTCCGCCAGGTCCAGGACCTTCATCACCGGGATAGGCTCCTCAGTTTCCTGGAGCGCGGTGTTGACTCTAACCGCCAGAAACAGAATGAGTGCGCCGTGGAGAAGGGCGGTCAGGACGAAGGTGATGAACCTTGTAGTAGCAATACTGTTACGCATCTTTTACGACAAAGCTCACCACCCGGTACTGGATGAGCTGGAGTATTTTCAGCACTTCGTTCACATGGGTGTAGGGAGTATCCCGGTCGGCGATAATATGGAGCCGGGTGTCCGGGGCGTTCCGGTAGAGGCTGGTCACCGCATGTTCAATGACCTTTAAGTCGCAGCCGGTCCCGTCCAGGTAGGTATTTCCCGCCTTGTCGATCCAGATCTCCAGGTTTTTATCCATGCTGGTTTTCTTCGCCATTTCAGCTTCCGGATAGTCGAGCTTCACCTCCTTGCGGTAATTAATGAGGGATACGAGCATGATAAAGATAAGGAGCAGAAACGCTACGTCCGACATGGAGTTGAGGGGAACAACAAAATTTTTCCTGTCGCGCCTTAATTTCATGGTACGCTCCCGCCGCTTTCGCCGGAGGCGTCCTTCATAGTAAAGGAAAAGGAATCAACCGACAGTTTTTGCGCGCTTTCCACAAAGGATACCACCTGCTGCCAGGGAGCTTCCCCGTCGACGGTCAGGATCACCGCTATGTTTGGGTTAGCGCCGATTCCCGCTTTTATGGTTTGTTCGGCATGGTTCCGGTCTACCACTTCCCCCTGAAAGACAATGCGTCCCGTCCCGTCCAGTTCGAAACGCAGGAGATCTTCTTTTAAAATGAGCCTGGAAGAGTCCTTGGCGGGAAGGTTCATCAAAAAGCCCTTGTTGATGTTGAACCCCGCGATGACGATAAAGTAAATGATGAGCAGGAACGCTATGTCGCTTGAGGCGCTGGAATCATCGGGCCCTTTGCGATGTTTCCGCCTGAGGTTCACAGGGCCTCTCCTTTCCCGGCGCTTACCGCGTCTCCCGCAAAGGAGCCCTTGGAGTTCTGAACAGGATCGGTGTTGACCGCGATTTCGGTGATAAGATCCGAACAGGTTTTCTCCACATCTGCGGCGAATTTGTCCACTACGTGGGAATACAGGGAATGGGAAATCATGGCGATGATGGCGATAATGAGCCCGAAGACCGTGGTGATAAGGGCTTCGTAGATGCCGTTGGCTACGATCTGGGCGTTCACCTCCGTGGCCTCGGCGATGGACTTGAAGGCGCCGATCATTCCCGACACGGTTCCCAAAAATCCCGTGAGGGGGGAGAGGGAGCCCAGGGCGGTGAGGAAGTTAAAGCCGTTTTCCAGGGAGTTGATGCAGCTTAGGGCCTCGGACTCCACGGTTTTTTCCAGCATCTGCTCGGAAAGCCGCCTGCCGCCGCTGGTATCCGCCCGGTTTACCAGGGTGAGGAGTATGCGCGCCCCGAGCCGCCTTTTGGTAAGCCCCAGGAGGTAAAGCCGGGCGCCGTTTATGTTCCCCGTCTTTATATAGGATTCCACCTCGACCTTGAGGTCTTCCATTCTGAGATCATGGTAAAAGATAAAAATAAACCGTTCCAGGGAAATAGCAATGGTTGCTATCGAGAAGAAGAGAAGGGGCCACATAAAGATGCCCCCCATCTTAAAGAGTTCCAAAAGCGAAAAACTCACCGTTCCAGTATCCATACTCACCTCATTTTAACGATACACGAATATCATAGGATAGGGATTCAATTATACTATCCCATTCAAATTGATAATAGATCCAGGAGAGGGATTCTTCCCAATCCCGGAGCATGGTCCCCGAATTCCGCAGCTCCCGGAGCTCTTCGGGGAACGCCAGGGCGGTGTAATTCCGGTTCCACCGTACATCCTCCCCGGTTTGCCACACCTCCCCTTCACTACCCTGCCCTGCCGCCGCCCATTCCGGCGGGCGCTTCCTGGAGGAGACCATCTCCGGAAAGAGGATACTTCTCCAGTACTTCTCAAAGGCATCCTGGTTCTGAAACGCGCGCCCGCTGTCCTTCCCGGCAAGGTACGCGTCCATCCAGCCCTTGAGGGCGTCCACGCGGGCCTGGCGGTTTCTGAGGGCGGTAAGGGCCTCCGCCCCGGTGAGCCGGGTGTCGTTCCGCCGGATCCTTCCGGCGCTGATGTCCAGGAATTCCGTTTCTCCCTGAATAACCAGGACGCCGGCGGAGGCGTCGTTCCTGAAGCTTCCCTCCCCCACTAACTCCCGGGTGAACTCGTTCCAGCCGTTTAAGTTAGGAGAGAGGAAATCCGCCGCCTCCAGAGAGAAGACGCCTGCGGGATCGGGAACGGAGCCCCGGAGACGCAGGGTGGGGAAGGCCCCGAGCTCTATGGCAAGGAAGTCCCGATTCTCTTTTTTGTTCCGGATAATGCTTATGCGGACCCCTTTACCGGCAA
>JAITNM010000097.1 GCA_031290475.1 Treponema sp.
GCCGCCTATGGTGATGGTCTCCCACGTGCTTGTCCCCGCGTGGGACGCGGAACGGAGCGCCAGTCTTTCTCCAAGGGTAATCCGGGACTGGCTCCGGGGCGAACTGGGGTTTAACGGCCTTATCCTGGCGGACGATTTTTCCATGGGGGCGGTCAGTTCCGCCAAAAGCGCCGGCGAGGCATCGGTAGAGGCCCTGATTGCCGGTGTAGATATGGTGATGACCTGGCCCTTCAACTTCACCGCGGTCCACAGGGCAATTCTCTCAAGTCTCCGGAATGGAGAACTTTCCCGCGAACGGCTCAGGGAGGCGGCGGAGCGTATCATCTACGAAAAGATCCGCTCAGGGCTCATAAAATGACGCCGAACCGGAGGCCGCCCCTGGAAAGCCGTATTCTCTACCGGAGTGAAAACTACCTCGTGGTAAACAAAGCGCCCGGCGAAGGGGTGGAAGGGGTCCGGCAGGGTATGGTGAACCTCCCCCTTAGCCTGGAAGAACTCTTCCCCCAAAAGAACGGCGGCTTCCCTATCACCGCGGTAAACCGCCTGGACGCGCCGGTTTCAGGCTGCGCCCTCTTTGCCTGTAACCGGGAAGCCCTGAGGGCGGCAAACGCCCAGTTCCGCTCAGGGACGGTGGAAAAACGCTACATGGCTGTTGTTGAAATGCCTGACAGCGATACTGCTCTGCCCGGCGGCGGCGAAATGCGGGAACTTGTCCACTGGATACAGGAGGACGCCGGGCGCAACAAAAGCACTGCTTTTACTGAAGAAGAGCCGGGCAGAAAAAAAGCGATACTGCGCTTCCGTGTTTCCGGCCGGGGGGAACGGTACCTCTTCCTCGAAATAGAACTCATAACCGGAAGGCGGCATCAAATACGGGCGCAGCTTGCCGCCCTCGGGCTCCACATCAAGGGGGATCTCAAATACGGCGCAAAACGGAGCGAGAAAAACGGCGGCATCAGGCTTCATGCGGTATCCCTGGCCTTTCAAGAGGGGAACCCTGGATCCCGCCATGACCCGGCGGCCCTGCCCGGGACAATTACCCCCGACGGCGGCGTAACTCTGGTCCGGGGCGGAAAAGTCCGGGTAAGCGCCATGCCCCCGCTCCCGGACCGGCTCTGGGAGGCCTGCATGGAAAGCAAACATGAGCAAAATATGGCTTGCGCTTTAACCTATACTGATGTATAGTATTTTTATGGACCTGGGTGAGAAGATTTCCATACTTGCCGCGGCGGCAAAATACGACGCTTCCTGCGCCTCTTCGGGAAGCGGCAAACCGGGAGACGGCTTTAGCGCCGGCAAAGCCGCCGGCAGGGGCGGAACGGGCCGCCGGAATGGCGCGGGCTACGGCGCCGTACTGCCGGCCGGGGTCTGCCACAGCTGGACCGGAGACGGGCGCTGCGTAAGCCTCCTTAAGGTGCTCTATTCCAACGCGTGCCGTTTTGACTGCGCCTACTGCGTGAACCGCGTTTCCGCAGATACAAAGCGCGCCGCGTTTACCACCCAGGAACTGGTGGACTTAACCAGGGAATTTTACCGCCGTAATTACATCGAGGGGCTTTTTCTGTCTTCCGGAATCTTTGCGGACCCGGATATGGTAATGGAAAAACTCGTTGAGACCGCACGAAAACTGCGCACGGAAGAGGGCTACGGCGGTTACATACACCTTAAGATCATCCCCGGCTCAGGAGAACGTCTGATCCGGGAAGCGGGACTCTGGGCGGACAGACTTTCCGCGAACATCGAGCTTCCTACGGATAAAAGTTTGCGGCATCTGGCGCCCCAGAAATCGGGAAAGGTAATTTTCGGCGCCATGGGGGGTATTGCGGAAGCGGGAAAGGAGAACGAAGAGGATTTAAAAAAGATGAAGTCCGCCCCGGTATTTGCCCCTGCGGGACAGAGTACCCAGCTCATCGTGGGAGCTTCGGAGGAGAATGACAAACAGATAATCTCCCTGTCCGGGGCGCTCTACCGGAAGTACGCCCTGCGCCGGGTGTACTACTCGGCCTTTACCCCCGTGGGCGTTTCCGGAAGCGGGGGCATCCCGGACAAGCGGCTGCCGGAAATTTCGGGCCCCCCCCTGGTGCGGGAACACCGGCTCTACCAGGCGGACTGGCTCCTCCGGTTCTATCATTTTTCCGCGGAAGAAATACTGGAAGAAGAATCGCCCTACCTGGACATCCACCTGGACCCCAAAACCGCCTGGGCCTTAAAGCACCCTGAACGCTTCCCGATGGAACTGAACCGGGCGGACTACGAGGAACTCCTCCGGGTACCCGGTCTTGGCGCCACCTCGGTGCGGCGTATCATTGAGGTACGGCGTTCCCGGTCTCTGTCCTTCGACACCCTCCGGCGTCTTGGGGTGACGCTCAAGCGGGCGAGGTATTTTATCACCCTGGCCGGTTCCGTTTTAGATACCCTTGACGACCCCAGACGGGTACGGCGTATTCTATCTGATAATGACGGCGCAGGATTACAGCTGCCCTTATTTGATTTTTAGATTGGAGGATACCTATGGATTTCACCCCGGAAGAACTAAGGGAAAGGCGCCGCAAATTCACCGTCGCCATGGAAGGCTGTTTTCCCGGCTGGGATACGGCGATCATTATGGATAACGTCAATCAGTATTACTTTACCGGTACCATGCAGGATGGAATTCTCCTCATTTTTAAAGACGGAAGCTGCCTGTATGGAATACGGCGCAGCTACGACAGGGCGAAAATGGAATCCCCCTTTTTAGCAGACGGAGAAAAGGGAACCGGCGAAGAAATTGTACCAATCCCAAGTTACCGGGATCTGGCGGAAATGGACTCCGGACGACGCGGGACGGCGGGTTCGGTTCCGGGGAACCTTAAGGGAAAGCTGGGCAATGTCTATATTGAGGGGGATACCATGCCGGCGGCTATTCTTGAACGGTTACAAAAATATTTTGAATTTTCCCCCACAGGCTTTTTCGACAGGGTGATCCGTACGGTACGGAGCGTCAAGTCGCCGGCGGAACTCCGGTGGATAGAGCTTTCCGGCAGGCTGCACCGGGAATTTCTGGAAGATAAAATCCCCGGCCTCCTCCGGGAGGGGATGCGGGAGACTGAGTTTTTGGGAGAACTCACCGCGGAGATGTACCGCCTCGGATACCAGGGCATTGCGCGGTTTCACCTGTTTCAGACCGAACTCATCACCGGGCAGATCGGTTTCGGCGCCAATTCCCTGTACCCTTCCCGGTTTGACGGTCCCGGCGGAACAAAGGGCAATAGCGCCGCCGCGCCTTTCAGCGCCGGCAGCGAAAGAAAACTTAAGAAAGGGGATGCTGTTTTTGTCGATATAGCCTTCGGCATGAGCGGGTATCACAGCGATAAAACCCAGGTGTACTTTTTCGGCGCAGAACCGCCGGAGGAATTCCGGAGGGCCCAGCAATTCTGCGTGGATTTAGAAAAACGCATCGCCGCCCGCCTTAAGCCCGGCGAAATTCCATCGAAGATCTACCAGGATATCACCGGTTCTTTAAGCGACAAGGAACTTGACTGCTTCATGGGCGTGGACAATAACCACCGGGTAAAATTTCTGGGCCACGGGGTGGGCCTTAACGTCGATGAACTCCCCTTGATAGCCAGGGGCTTTGACGAACCCCTGGAAGAAAACATGGTCATCGCCCTGGAACCGAAGAAGGGCGTCCCCGGTATCGGAATGGCCGGTGTGGAGGATACCTACATCGTGAAAGACGGCGGCGGACGCTGTGTTACCGGAGAAGGCGGCAGGGACATTATCAGGGTGTGAAAAAGCAGTAATTTGCCGGGCGCCCTGCTGAATTGCGCCGCGGTTCAGCGCCGCGTTGACATTTCCTCCATCTCCACCTATGCTATCAAAGGCTTTAATAGTGTACTCTCTAATAGAATCCCTCTAACAAGGAACGGTGGCGCGTGAAGGCCATGACATCCAATCGGTCTTTTTTTCAATTCGTACCATCCGGGGCGGGGCCTTCTCGTGTTTCCGCCGCCGTCCGCCCCCCCCGTAACGCCCGTCCGGCGCCAAAAAGAACCGTAATTACCCCCCCCCCCCCCCCCCCCATATATAGCGCGCTCTAAGCCATATTCCCCCAAGATACCCCATATAGATAGTGTAGT
>JAITNM010000189.1 GCA_031290475.1 Treponema sp.
CTGCGCGGGATTTTTTACAATAGAATTATCCTACGGCATATTTTTTAGCTTGTCAACTAAAATTTTCTCTAAAATTTTGTAATTACTAATGTAATAATGATAGGTCATACATACTACCAGTGATTGGAGATACAGGCGGATTCTCATCGATCTTCTTGAAGTCTTCCGCAAGATATGTCACTATATGTAGGATATTTCATGATACTGCGTATCATGTTCGATTGGACGTGCCTGACCAGTCAGGTGTAAAGTAGTGGTTATCATGCTTAATGGAGTTTTCTAAAATGAACCTCACGGAGCTCATGTCTGAGCTGGTCTTACAAATCGGTATCATCCTTTTTGCCGTACGTTTCTGCGGCCGCGCCGCTAAACGCATAGGCATTCCCCCGGTTCTGGGGGAACTTTTGGCGGGGGTCATCATCGGCCCCTATGCCCTGGGCGGCATCCCCGTTCCGGGCTTCTCCCAGGGCCTTTTCCCCCTGAGCCAGGGGGCGGCGGGTATCGCGGTAAGCCCCGAACTCTATGCTTTCGCTACGGTGGCCTCTATTATATTGCTCTTTGCCTCGGGCCTTGAGACGGACCTGGGGCTCTTCCTCCGTTACTCCCTAGCGGGAGGCATCATCGGGGTGGGGGGCGCGATTTTTTCCTTTGTCCTGGGCGGCCTCTCGGGGGTGTTCCTGCTCCACACCGGTTTCATGGACCCCCGCTGCCTCTTTTTGGGAATACTCTCCACCGCCACGTCGGTCGGCATTACCGCACGGATACTGTCGGACCAGAAAAAGATGGACTCCCCGGAAGGGGTAACGATCCTGGCGGCGGCGGTGTTTGACGATGTGCTGGGCATCATCATGCTGGCGGTGGTGCTGGGGATCGTGGCCCTGATTACCAGCGGCCAGGGGGCCTTAAGCGCAACAGGGATCCTGATCATAGCCGGCAAGGCCTTCGGCATTTGGCTCGGGTTTACCGTCCTGGGGCTCGTCTTCTCTAAACAGATCGCCGCTTTTCTTAAAAAGTTCAAACACAGTTATGATTTTTCTATCCTGGCCCTGGGCATCGCCCTGCTTTTGGCGGGATTTTTTGAAAAACAGGGGCTGGCCATGATCATCGGCGCCTATATTGCAGGCCTCTCCCTGTCCAAGACCGATATTGCCGCGGTGGTTCAGGAACGCATCCACGGCCTCTACGAATTTTTTGTGCCCCTCTTTTTCGCCGTTATGGGCATGATGGTGAATGTGAGAGAAATACTGTCGGCGCCGGTGCTTATTTTCGGCGCCGTTTACATGGCCCTGGCCATCTTTGCCAAGATCGTGGGCTGCGGCGGTCCGGCCCTGCTTTTGGGGTTCAACGCCAAGGGCGCCCTGCGGATCGGCGCAGGCATGGTTCCCCGGGGTGAAGTAGCCCTCATCATCGCCGGCATCGGGCTTGCCTCGGGGGTCCTGGACAACCAGCTCTTCGGCGTGATCATCCTCATGACCTTCGTCACCACCCTGGCCGCGCCTCCCCTGCTTTCCTTCTCCCTGAAAATTCCCGGATTCGGAACCCGCAAGCCCGTTAAGAATGACGATTCCGCCGCCGCGGTATGGGAATTTGAGTCCGGCGAAATTGCCGGCCTTGTGCTGGATACCCTGCTCAAGGATCTCAGGTCCGAGGGCTTCTACGTGCAGATGATGAACATTGACGAAGGCCTCTCCCAGGCCCGTAAGGACGACATTGCCCTCTCCATCACCGAAGAGGAAAGGGTGGTCACCATCGAAACCGCCAAGGCGGATATGCCCTTTGTCAAAACCTCGGTCTACGAAGTAATTCTGCGTTTAAATGACGCCGTGCAGAAACTCAAGGATTCTTCGGATCCCGGGGCGATGAAGCGGGAAATCGCGGGCCTTGAAGGAAGGACCAGCGAACAAATATTGGCCCTTATTCAGAGCCAATGTATTACCCTGAATTTAAAGGGAGAAACCAAGGAAGAGGTGATTACCGAACTGATAGATCTCCTCAATAATCAGGGCAAACTTGAAGACCGGGATCTGGCCCTTGCCGATGTGTTTCAGCGGGAGAAGACCATGAGTACCGGTATGCAGTACGGCATTGCCCTGCCCCACGCAAAAACCGACGGGGTAAAGGACATTTTTGTCGCCGTGGGTATCAAGAAAGAGGGGATCGATTTTGAGTCTCTGGATGGTGAAAAGTCCCGGCTTTTTATTCTGGTAGTATCCCCCCGGAAAACCTCGGGCCCCCATGTGCAGTTTTTGGCGGCAATTGGTACGGTGCTTAAGGATGATATTACCAGGGAAGCGGTGATAAACGCAAACGACGTCGAACACGCGGCAATACTATTGCAGCATGGGCAGTAGTACCGGCGCTCAGTAATAGTACCACTTTTCCCGCCCGCCTTCGCCGTTTATGATAAGTTTATAGATAAGCAGATCCATCAGTGTTCCTTCGGGGGCGGAACCGGCTTCCCGGATAAGCAGGTCGAATTCTTCCACCAGGGCAAGGCTCTCATCCGCGGAGACGCTGCGGCCCCTTGCGGCGGCGTAGTCCTTGCGGGCCTTGGCGGAGGCAAGTCCTATCTTTTTGAACTCAAACTCATCGGGGATTCCCCGTGCGGTAAGGGCAAGGTAGTCCCGTAGTTTTCTGTAACACCAGGTAAGGCCCGCAATGATCGACTGGGGAGATTCCTTGGCCCCTAAAAGGGTATGCAGTATTTCTATACTTTTTGTCAGGTTCCCTTCCGCGACGCGGGAAAACAGGGTGAACGCCGATTCTTCCCTGGTATGGGAGAGCCATTTCTCCACATCTTCGGCGCCGGCGGTTTTTTCCTTTCCCAGAAAAAGCATAAGCCGGGAACACTCCCGCCTCAGGGCGTCGGTGTTGTTTTCCACCAGTTCCAGCACCGCCTCGATTCCCTCAGGGCTGATGCGGTAACCCTCACGCCTGAAAAAATTGGACACCCAGCCGGCCTTGCGGTCCTCAAAGAGTTCCCAGAAGATGCGCTTGTTTTTCGGGTCTACGGTCTTTTCAAGCCGGGAATCCAGCCTGGTTTCGGTGGAAATAAAGACCAGGATCGTGTCATCCTGGGGGTTTGCAATATAGGAGGCCAGAAGTTCCACCTCTTCTTTTTTGGTAATAGCTTCCGCGTTTTTGATGAAGAAGAGCCGGACATCGGCAAAGAGGGAACCGTTCCGCAGTACGGCGGTTATATCTGTTACCCCGGTTTCCCCGGCGTAGAAGGAAGTCTCCTCTACGGCCGAAGCTCCCGCCTGTCCCCCGGCCTGCCGCTTTAATTCGGCAATGGCGTCCTGCTTTTCACCGATTTCGGGTCCCAGGTAGAGATAGGTACGGCCTTTTGACATAAAGGGACTAGTAGTTCCGGATGATCTTGGCGACCCGTCCTAAAAGACGGACATCCTGGCTGTAAATAGGTTTGTAGTTGTCGTTTTCCGGCTGGAGCCGGATTCTGGTCTGTTCCCTGAAGTACCGCTTTAAAGTCATGGCGTCGCTTACTACGGCTACCACCACTTCCCCGTTTTCGGCGGTGTCCTGCTGTTCGATTATTGCCAGATCCCCGTCCATGATCCCGGCGCCGATCATAGAGTCCCCCCGGATCCTAAGGGCAAAGTACTCGTGTCCCTTCCGGAGCTGGGAAGTATGGATAGGTATGGTTCCCTCCCAGTTTTCCTCCGCCAGAATAGGCGTGCCTGCCGCAACGGAACCCAGGATAGGAATTCGTATGTCCCCGTCGAGCTCTTCAACCCCCCGGTTGACCACTTCCATGGTCCGGGAACGTTTGTCTCCCTTGATGCAGTCCTTTTTCTTGAGCGCCCCTACATGGTCATGGGCGCCCTTAACCGAAATTTCGAAATGATCCGCTATTTCGCGTATAGTTGGCGGGTAGGCGTGGACATTTATGTACTTCGTGATGAACGTCAATACTTCTCGTTGCCGTGCGGTCAGTTCTTTCATCGTTCTGTCCTTATTCCGAACTTCTTTAGCTTTGCGTGTAAATTGCTCGGATAAATACCAATCGCTTCGGCTGTCCGGGAAATCACCCCGTCGTTCCGGGCGAGCTGGTATTCCAAATATTGCTTTTCGAACAACTCTTTAGCATTGTTGTAGTTTAAATCAACTATAGTCTGAATTTCCGGGATTTGACTATCCCCCTTGGCGCCGGAATTCGACTTTTTTTCCGAAAATTCAGGTTTTTTTTGGATTAGATTTTTCAGGACTCCGGCGCCTACCTTATTACCCGTATGCATCACCACGATACGTTCCGCCAGGTTTCTGAGTTCCCGCACGTTTCCCGGCCATTCATAATCGTAGAGGAAGGGGATGGCGTCATTTTCCAGTTCAATATTACCCGCATCCAGTTCCCGCAGAAAATGGAGGAGCAGTATGGGGATATCGTCTTTCCGTTCCCGCAGGGCGGGTACGTAGAGGGGGATCACGTTAAGACGGAAAAAGAGGTCCCGCCGGAAACTGCCATTTTCACAGGCCGCTTCCAGGTCTTTATTGGTCGCCGCCACGATCCGTATATCGGTCTCGATGGTTTTTTCACCCCCCACCCGTTCCAATTTTTGCTCCTGGATAACCCGGAGCACCTTGGCCTGGGCGGAAAGGGACATGTCCCCGATTTCATCCAGAAAGATGGTCCCCCCGTTGGCAATTTCGAAACGTCCCCGGCGGCTTGAAATCGCGTCGGTAAAGGCCCCCTTCTCGTGGCCGAAAAGTTCGCTTTCTATGAGCGTGTCCGGAATGGCGGCGCAGTTGACTTCCACAAAAGGCCGGTCCGCCCGGTCCGAAAGCCGGTGTATGGCCCGGGCTGCCAGTTCCTTGCCCGTACCGTTCTCTCCGGTGATAAGGATCCGGGCGTCGCTGGGCGCCGCCTGGCGTATCAGCTCCCGTATGTGCTGAATCGGCTGGCTGATGCCGATGATCTCCTCCCCCTGGACTTTGACGTTCTTCTTGAGGCTGGTATTCTCAATACGGAGTTTTTGCATGGTCAGGGCGTTGCGGCAGACCATGAGCACCCGATCCAGGGAAAGGGGTTTTTCCATAAAGTCGAAGGCCCCAATCTTAACCGCCCGGACCGCCATGTCCACATTGGCGTGACCGGAGATCATCACCACCTCACCGGCAGGCCAATCTTTGCGGAACTGTTCCAGCGCTTCAAGGCCTCCCATTTTGGGCAGCAGCACGTCCAGGAAGATGAGGTTGATGGTTTCCTTTTCAAGGATCTCCCTGCCAACCAGGGCGTCTTCCGCGGTCAAGACCGTATACCCTTCATCTTCGAGAATGGAAGCCAAGGTTTTCCGGATTCCCGGCTCGTCGTCAATAATCAGTATTTTGGTCATGTGGAACCTCCCGGTCCTGGGGAGGCTGACCCGGAATGCCTCCCAAGTTCGATCCCTGGGTAATACCCTGGGTATTACCCGTGACTTCATCCAGGGGGAAGTCGATAAAAAAGGTAGTTCCTGCTCCTTCTGCCGAATTAAGCCAGATAGCGCCGTTATGGTCATTAATGATCCGTTCTATAATGGGGAGCCCAAGGCCCGTTCCCGATTCCTTAGTGGTAAAGTAGGGAGTAAAGATCTTCCGCCGGTTCTCAGGGGAAATGCCCTTTCCCGTATCCTTGAGACTGAGCCTGCAAAACCGGGCCTCCCGTTTTTTAACCAGGTCGGTACGGATCTCTATGGTTCCCTCCTGGTCCATGGCATCAATGGCGTTGATGATGAGATTGGTGAGTACTTGGTTGAGGTGACGGCTATCCATCTTTACCTGGATTGTGGGGTCAATATGAACCAAATCAAAGACCACCTTGGGATAGAAAGTTTGATACGGGGCGATGATCTCCTGTACCGCTTCCATAAAGACCGTCCAGGTTTGGGAAGGCTCAATGGGCCGGGAAAGGGTGCGGAATTCGGTGAGCATATCGGACAGCCCCTGGACCTCCTGAATGATCGCCATCATTGAGGACTCAAGGATCTCCCCGATTCGGTCAGGACTGCCCTGCCAGCGCCGGAGCACCCGTTCCGCGGAGAGTTTTATCGGCGTTAAAGGATTCTTGATTTCATGGGCCAGCTGCTGGGCTATGGTCTGCCAAATGGAAATTTTTTCCGCCTTAACCAGGGCATTCTGGGATTTCTGTAAATCCTGAACCATGGTATTGAAAGAGCGGATCAGGACCCCCAATTCATCCTTCTGCCGGGCGAGGATCTGGATGGAGAAATCCCCTGCCGCCACCCGTCTGGTGGCCTCCGCAAGTTCTACCAGGGGCTGGCTGACCTGCCGGGACAGGGAAATGGCAATGATTGCCGTCATCAGCAGGATAGGGAAAAAAAACATTCCATAAAAAAAGAGGAGCAGGGAATTCATCCCGCTTCCCAGAGAATTAATCCGGGCCAGGTGGAGCCGTTCTTCGGTGATGGCGGCTACCGTTTCATCAAAACCGGCGCCCAGGCTGTAACTTATCACCCGGATAAAGCCGGAGAAATAGCCCGGTTCCTCCCGGTTTGAGGTCTGGACATAACGGATCACATCCCGGTCCCGGGGTATTTCCCGGGGGACGAAGCCGTTCTGGAAGCCCGGCGGCGTCCAGATTTCCAGGTCCGTGTTGCCCAAAAAATTCCCGTTCTGCCAGGTTCCGTTGGGCAAAAGCCAAAAATCCTGCACCGCCGCCAGATCCTCCGAAATTTCCGTCAATTCTTCCTCGGCTATGTGCCGGTGAACGCCCTGGAGGAGTTCCTCCCGCCAATCGCCGCCGTCCCCAAGATCATTGTAGGATTCCATCAGATCGTCGATGCTCCGGGACCGCTCACTGATGATGGATTCGCACCGTTCCAGGTGGAAGGCGTAGTTGTCCATAATGAGCCGTTCCGCGTCTTCCGGCATTTTTTCAAGGTTTATGGATTGCCAATAGTGGAGGATTTCGTACACTGCCCGGGTAGTGATGACCGGCACCGGTACGGCGGCAAAAATAACCACCACGATAAAGTAGGCAAAGAGGTGGATCTGGAATCTGCTGCCCGTCCGGTTGGCGAAAAAATCCCGGGCAAGATTTGCCACCGAAACCCCCAGGAAAATGAGTAATATCAGGGGAACCGTAAAAAAAACGAGATAGGGCAGGAACTCCGGGGTAGAGCCTTCCTGAAGCGTTTCAATAATATAGATTCGGGAAAAGACGATCGTCAGGACACAAAGGAGCAGATAGATTAAAATCAACATCCGCAGGTTAATAAAGAAATTTTTAGGATGTATTCTGACCGTTTTCATTTAAAAGAGGCTCAATCTTCTTCAAATTTTGAGTCGAACAGCTTTACCAGTGTTTCCATTGCCTCTTGTTCATCTTCACCGTCGGTAATCAGTTTCAACTCCGTTCCGTAGGCCGCGCCCAGGGTAATGATTCCCATGATGGATTTGCCGTTGATCCGCTCGTTTTCTTTTTCAATATGTATTGAGCATTTAAAATCTTTCGTGGTCTGCACCAGCAGCGCTGCGGGCCGGGCATGAATTCCCGCCCGGTTTTGTATGGTTGTCATTCTTTCTATCATATCACGTTCCTTTGAGCTCAGTCCAAAATCTGACATTTTGGAACAACCGCAATTATGCTTTAAATAATATCTTCTTGTCCAAAATATACCGAGCGGGCGGTATCACTTTCTATCCATTTTAATATATTTTGATTGAATTCCTTTGCCGCGTTGTACCCCATCTTCTTAAGCCGTTCGTTCATTGCCGCGGTTTCTATGATGATGGGAATGTTCCGCCCCGGCTTTACCGGGATATCCAGCCGGGGAATACTCACCCCCAGGATATCCATCACCTGGTCGTCCGTACCGATCCGGTCGTAACTTTTCCGGGAATCCCATTCCTCCAGAAATACCACAAGCTGGATCTGCTTCCGGTCCCTGATGGCCCTGACCCCGTAGAGGTGGGTTACGTTGATGATCCCCATGCCCCGGATTTCCATGTGGTGGCCGATGATCTTATTCGCCCCCGCGCCCATGAGGATGTTTCCCGACACACAGCGTATATCCACCACATCGTCCGCCACGAGCCGGTGTCCCCGAACGATGAGTTCCAGGGCGGTTTCGCTCTTGCCGACCCCCGAATCCCCCAGGATGAGGATCCCCAGGCCGAAGACCTCCACCAGTACCCCGTGTATGCTCTTCTGGGGGGCGAAAAGATCCCCCAGGATACGCATAAGCCGGTTCTGGAAATCCGAGGTCCCCAGGTCGGTTTGGAGTATGGGGCACTGGACTTCCTCCGCCAGGGCGGAAAATTCTTTATCCGGAACCAGGGTATGGGTAAAAATACAGCAGGGAATGGGGTAGGTGAACATCTTGCGGATATTCTCCATCTTGCCCTCTTTAGCCACCATGGTGAGGCAGTCCACCTCGCCCCGGCCAAAGATCTGTATCCGCTGAAAACCAAAGGACCCATAAAACCCTAATAAAGCCGCGCTGGGCCGGTTTAAGTCCGGAATTTCGATGACTTTGGTAAGCCCCTTGCGGCCGCCAATACAACGCAGATTAAGGGAATTGTGTTCCTTAAGGTCGATGTCAATTAAATCTAAGACGGTGAATTGTTTTACGGCCATGCTTCAATAATAAACCGAATGGGGTTCCCTTGCAATGAATTCACGCGGGAAGGGCGGGGCCGCCCGGCGAGGCGGTCAAAATCCACCGGACTTTTCACCAAACTAAGCCTTTCACAGACCCAGTTTACCATTGGGGCAGCCCCAATTCCGCCTTCCCTGGAAAAAATAATCGCCTTGGAACCGCTTGTCCCCTGATCACCGGAAAAACCTGAAATTTTCGGGTATACCGCCATCCTTGGCGGCGATTCATCTGACAAAAGTTCATTCTTCAGGTATTTTTAAGACGACTTATAGTTTCAATTGTTTTTATAATACAGCCGTTTAAATCTTTTTTTATATCAGTTGCCCAAAATCTTAATATAGTCCAACTGTTTGTTTGATAATATTCATTTACTTCTTTATCACGCTCGACATTACGCCTTATTTTCTTCTGCCAATAAGCGGAATATGAGGCTAACAATTCTTCCTGTGATGAAAAATGCCGTTCTTTCCAATTGTTACCGTGCCAAAAATCACCATCAATAAATATAACAAGTTTGTGCTTTTTTATGGCAATGTCAGGTTTCCCGAAAAGTTTTTTTACATTTTTCCGGTAACGGACTCCCCACTTCCAGAGCGCCTTGCGAAAAAATATTTCCGGCTTGGTGTCGGAGCTGCGTATGTGGGACATACATTTACTGCGCTGTTCAGGAGTTAAAACATCCATTGTTTTCAGGCTTGTGCGGACTGAATCCGCGCCGCCTCCCCTGGGGTAAACCGACGGTATAGTTCTTTTTCCGGGTCTACGGGTAAAACGGGGTCTCTGGAATTTAAACTTGTTTTTGCCGCAGGCTGTAAGGCGAGGTCTTCCCCTCTCCCCCTATATTTGCTACTCGCCATACTCTTAGTCTATCAGAAAACCGGGAAGAGTTCAACCGCTTGATACGCCGCCGGGGACGCGCCAAACCCGGCGGAAGCTTATGGGGGTACGTTACGTAAAGCAAGCTGGCGGGATGCGGAGCCGGTTACCGCCTAACGGCGGCCAGGGTATACGCCGGAAGGTTATGCGCAATGCCTGTTGCATAAATAATATAAATTGAATATTATAGGTGTAAAGAGAATATAATGTTACAAGAATACACGTTAGCATTGGAAAAACAAAATTCTGTTTTTAGTATAGTAGATGCTGATAAAATCATAGAAATTGAACAGGAAATATTGTCCAGACAAAACGAAACAGCTCTTGAGCGCAATCATTATATTGACAATTATTACAATTTTGAATCATTCAAAAACGAACAATCAATTAATAGTATATTTATTATCGCAACGCCAAGTTCATTCTATATTTTGAAAATAAAATATCTTGAAAAGGAAATAAACATAAAAATTCCTCCAATATATGGCAACAGGAATCAGATTTTAGAAAATATAAAAACAATTACAAAAAAAACATTTGTGAAATTTAGTTTTAATACTTTTCCTGTAATATTACCTAAAAAATTATTAGCGGCTTATAGCGGGTTGGCGCAATACGGAAATAACGGATTGGTATACGTGCAAGGCATGGGTAGCTACCATCGTTTGACTGCATTCGCATCTGATTTTAAAAATGACCATTATATATGGGTAAAACCATCTATGATGAAATCATGTCAACAGTGCGGCCGGTGTGTAGAAAATTGTCCTTCAAAGGCATTAAGACATGGAATTCCATGGGTCAATATAAATAGATGTATAACTGAATTTAATGAAAAAGATGGGATCTTCCCGGACTGGATGCATAAAAGCTGGCATAATTGTCTTATTGGATGTATAAAGTGTCAAGAAATTTGTCCACACAATAATAAAAAAGAAAAAATTAATGATATTCTGTTACAATATTCAGATGTTGAAGATATTATTAATATAGAAGAGATAAAGGATTTACCGGAGCGTTTAAAAAGAATACTGATAAATATAAATATGGATAGGTATTGGACTTGTTCGAGAACCCGGGTGGTTCTCTCACAAGTCTTGCAAAATGCTCCGCATTTTGCCGTTTTTTAGCGGTAGTTGTTCGGAAACTGAAGTTTCCGAACAACTCTATTAAATATTTACACAATTGGAGTGCAAATCGTGGAACATTCATTCACAAAAGAAACTGAAAGATGGGGTGTTTTTGAGATTTCCTGTCCGGGGAAAAAAGAAGGGAATCCTTTTACAGACTATGCCATTGAAGGCTGTTTTAAAAGTAAGAATGAGATTGTTTGCGTAGACGGGTTCTATGACGGAGAAGGCGTATACAAGGTCCGGTTCATGCCTTCTTTTGAGGACAGATATAGTTTTGAGATAAAGGGCAGTTTTTCTGAAAAAACATTTGCCGGTGAATTCGCCGCAGGGCCTCCCCGGAAAGGCAATCATGGGCCTCTTCGCGTAGCAAATAGTTTCCATTTTGCCTACGAAGACGGTACGCCTTATTATTCAATAGGGACAACCTGTTATGTATGGGAACTGCAGCATGATGATCTGCAAAAACAAACGTTGGAAACCTTAAAAAATTCCGCTTTTAATAAAATCCGGTTTTGTATTTTCCCCAAGCACTACGATTACAACTTAAAAGAACCCCGTTCGTATCCGTATGAAGGAACGCCTATGGACAGTTCTGTTTTGACAAAGGAAAATTTTCTTGATTATATGGGCAAGACAGAAGGTAATAATTGGGATTTCAAGAGATTCAACCTGGAACATTTCAGGCACATTGAATCCTGTATTCAGAAACTCTGTGCAATCGGGATAGAAGCGGATTTAATTGTGATGCACCCCTATGACCGGTGGGGTTTCAGCCGGATGAACGCTGAATGTGATGATCTTTATTGGAATTATGTAATCGCCCGTTTTTCCGCGTACAGAAATGTTTGGTGGTCGCTGGCAAACGAATATGATTTGTTCCCGGACAAAAACATGGCCGATTGGGAGCGCTATGCTTCAATAATCTGCAGAAAGGACAAGTACAACCACCTGCGTTCAATACATAACTACAGGCCGTTTTACGATTACTCCCGGCCATGGATAACCCATTGCAGTATCCAGCGGCAGGAAGTTTATAAAAGCGCGGAATATGTAACCGAGTGGCGGGAAAGATATAAAAAACCCGTTGTCCTGGACGAAATTGCCTACGAGGGCAACATACAACACGGCTGGGGAAACATCAGCGGCAAAGAGCTTACCAGGCGTTTTTGGGAGGCCTTTTGCCGGGGCGGTTATGCGGGCCACGGAGAAACATTTACGAATTCCCGGGATATTCTTTGGTGGTCCCACGGAGGAGAACTGCACGGTGAAAGTCCGGAGCGGTTTAAATTCCTAAAAAAGATTTTAGAAAAAATCCCGGGACACGGCCTTACGCCAATTACGGCTTCCTGGGACGAGGTGGCCTGCTGCGTAGAATATCCCGGCGCAAGGCCCGGTTATTATCTTTTTTATTACAGTTTTATGCGGCCTTCGTTCCGTGATTATTATTTTGATGATGATAATGAGTGGAGTGTTGATGTTATAGATACATGGGAGATGATCATTGATCCAAAAGGAAATTTTAAGGGTAAATTCCGCATAGAATTACCCGGAAAAGAATACATTGCCGTTCGAATTCAGAGGAGGAACTGATAAATGATGACGCGGGAAAAAATAAAACAATTAGCGCTGGCTTCCGGCTTTACGCATACAGGCCCGCTTGATGTTGATACTATTCAGATACGGGAAGAAGTCCGCGCCGCCTGTGCCGAAAACAAATGCAAGGCATACAATTCTAATTGGTCATGCCCTCCGGCGTGCGGCACTCTTGCCGAATGTGAGGCCATGCTTCGAAAATACAAAAACGGATTTATCCTGCAAACCACCGGCGTTTTGCAGGATACTCTTGATTATGAAGAGATGTTAGAAATCGGTAAGGATCATGGAAAGCATATTGCCGCTTTCAGGGAAGAAATAAACGTTTTGTACCCTGATTCTTTATTACTCGGCGCCGGCGGCTGTAAGCGGTGTGAAAAATGCACGTATCCTGGTTCACCCTGCCGTTTCCCGAATGAAATGATTCATTCAATGGAAGCCTTCGGCATGGTGGTCAGTGATGTCTGCAAGAATAATGACTTGCCCTATTATTACGGGCCGAACACGCTGACTTATGTTGGATGCATCCTCATTGAATAACCTTCCCCGGCGCTATAACCAGAGATAAACCCGGTGCAGCTGCTTACATATAAACCAGGTTCCCACGCATAGGAGGATGAGTCCCGGCAGGGGACTGAGCCAGGTATCGGCCCGGAGAAAGATATAGCGCCCCATGAGGGCCAGGAAGGACCCGATACCGATGAAGACGTATTCCGGGGAACCCCGGAACTGGGCGGATACTACAAAACTTGCGGTGGTAATGAGCATTACGGCGGTTTCCACCAGGGTAAACATGGAATCGTAGCCTGCGAGCATACAGAGACTTGTATCCCACTGAAAGCCGTCCACAGGCCGTCCCAGGGCGATGGTCAGGGCGGAAAGGGTAAGTATGAGGATGGAGGTGCCCTGCCGTTGCAGTTCCAGCCCGGAGGCGCACACCGACGAGGTAAAAAGGGAGAAAAGCCCGAAGTATCTGCCGAAGAGGAGGAGCCTATAGCCCAGAATGGGGAACACCCCGGGTAAATTCAGGGCTGTTCTTAAAGGCAGGGTGATTCGGGCGGCTTCCATGGCAAAGGAGAGGGCAAAGAAGGCGACAAAGAGAATCTCCGGGGCATGGGTCTTCTCGAAAAAAAAGAAAATCAAGATCATGGTGATAAGGGCGTAGGCAATAGCGGCGATCATGACCGCGAAGGGCGCCCAGGGGACGGGGTTTACTATATGAATGGACAGGAACAGTCCGGAAGGGCGGGTTTCAGCCTGGCCCTGTAATTCGGGGTAGAGGGGCAGTACCGTAAAGGAGGCGATGATAATTAAAATCAGAATCCCCAGGGAGGCTGCAATTCCGGCCTTAAAAATAATATTACGGTGTGAAAGGGTCATGACTTCAGCATAGAGATTTTTCGGCCTCTCCTCAAGGGTATGGGTTGAAAGAGCCTCAAGCATCCAAAAAAAAAACCGATATTGGATATAAGGAGACTTTTATGGCAAGAAGAAAATCAATCTTGTTTATCCTGATCCTGCTCCTTTCAGGTGTTTTTTCCATTTGGGCGGGAGATACCGCAACATTTGTCGATCTTGGTTTTTCTCCTGATGGCAGGGTGTATATGTTTGCCCAGTACGGTATTCAGGCTAAAACCTTACGGCCATGGGCGGATCTTTTTGCGGTGGATGTTAACCGGAACAGCTTTATTTCAGGCGGCACGGTCTCCTACGTACATGATACGGCGGCGGTTTCCGGCCAGGATGGAGCCGGCGCTTTTTACCGGCTTTTGAGCAGAAACACCGCCCTGGCGGATCAGGCCGGGGTAAATTTTCTGGTTCAGGGGCATCTGCTCTACGTTGCCCTGGATGAGGATATGCTGGCGCCTCCGGGGAGGACCGTTGAATTTCGGGATTTTAACCAGGGAACTTCCTATAAAGCAAGATTGGTCACCCAGACCGAAGGTTCCGGAAATAATCTGAAATCGTCATTTTATATAGATTTTGAACAGAGCTCCCGAAATGGCACCCGGAAAAGCTACGTTGCAGGCGCCCCCCACATAAAGCGCCCCCTTGTGGCCGAGTACCGGATCTGCAAAGTTATCCTTGCCCCCCGGAACAATTCGATTGTCTTTGTGATTGAGCAAAAAAAGCAAGGTGAGTCGGGTTTTGATACCCGCTATATGATAGAAACCTTGCCGCTCTAAAGTTGTTTTTTATCCCCTTTCAGACCGCAGGCTTCCTCCTCCTGCGGTCTTTATTTTTTCATTTTTTCCCTTCCGGTTAAAGCATTTTAGCCCATAAACCCATTAGTAATATACGGAGGTATACTCATGAAATTCAATTTACTTGCCCGGGTACTTACACCGGCGGCGCTGCTTGTTGCTCTTTGCGCCTGTACCACCGGGAATTCGGTTCAGCAGGTGCTGGGGCTCAGCGCGGAGACGCCGGTTTTTCTCTCCTGCAAGGCGGTTTCTTCCAGGGCAATCGCCTTCCGGTTTTCCCTGCCCGTTACGGTTGCTTCACTGCTATTCGATCCCCCCTCAGCGGTGAATTCTATCGAAGAAGGGGCTTTGGTCACGGTTACCCTGGCGGAACCTCTTGTCGGAGGAGAACAGGTTATCGCGGATCTCCTGGTGGAAGACGAGGCGGGGAATACCCTGAATGTGCTGGTTCCCTTCCGGTCCCGAAACGAGGACATGCCGTCCCTTTTAATTACCGAAATCCGCACCGAATACTCAAAACCCAAGGTGGAATTTGTGGAGTTCAAAGCCCTGGACGCCGGTAATCTGGGAGGCCTGCGGATGTACCTGGCCGAAACCGGACCGGACGCGCCGTTTTACGAATTTCCCCCGGCCATGGTTGCCCAAGGTGAATACATAGTCGTCCACCTACGGAACCTGGACGGATTAGGCGTAGATGAACTCGGCGGGAATCTGGCGGCATCCCCTTACACCAAGGACAACGAAGCTCAGACTGAGGCTCGGGACTTCTGGTTCCCTGAGGCAAAGAAACATTTGACAAAAAAGGCAGGGACTGTCTATTTCCTCGATCAGGACGACCAGGTCTTGGACGCCCTGATCTGGAGTGAGAATCCCGATGCCTGGTGGGGGGACGAAAAACTAGCCCGCATGGCGGAGTTTCTCTCCGGTAAAAACGCCTGGACTGCTTCGGGCGGGGGTATCCCCGGCCCGGCTGAAGCGGTTTCCAGCGGTTACACCACCACCACCCGGACCATCTGCCGCCGGGAGGGCGCCGAGGATACCAACAGCGCCGGAGACTGGTACACCACTGCCGCGAGCTGCGCCACCCCGGGAAAGATCAACAATACCAAGGTTTACGAGCCAAAATAGGGAGTACCGCGGACCTGTGCTTTACAGAAATGAGCTGAAGAGTGATTCGATCTGGACCTTGGGCAGTGCGCCTACCTGCTGGCGGACTATTTCACCGTTGTTGTAGATAACCAGGGTCGGTATGGATACGATTCCGTGCCGGCCCGCCAGCTCATTTTCTTCATCTACGTTGATCTTGCAGACCTTGATCTTTCCCGAATATTCTTCTGTCAGCTGATCGAGAATAGGGCCTACCATTCTGCAGGGACCGCACCATTCGGCCCAAAAATCCAACAGCACCGGTACCGGCGACTTCAGAACCTCTTGGTTAAAATTTTCACTATTGACGTTTATACTTAGACTCAAGTTTCCCTCCGTTGCTATTTTGAATTTAATACTCTTAGCCTGAATAGGCAATGCCGATCTTGAACAATATCCGTTCCCCACTTATTGTGGATTATGATACTAATGGTGAATTTCTTTCTGTTCCGGGGGTTCTTCCGGTGAAAAACCTCGAACTTTTAGCCCCAGCCGGTTCTCCGGAAGCTCTGGATGCGGCCGTAGCCGAGGGGGCCGATGCGGTTTACCTGGGTCTCAAGAGTTTTAACGCCCGGATGCGGAGCGCCAATTTCGCCTGGTCCCAGTTTGAGGCCGCTGTCCGCGCCCTCCACCGCATGGGCAGGAAGCTCTACGTTACGGTGAATACGGTCTTTGAACAGCGTGAAGCGGACCGTATGTACCAGCTCCTCAAGTACCTTGCCGCCGTAGGCCCTGACGGGCTCATCGTCCAGGATTTTGGGGTGGTCAAAATGGTCCGGGATAATTTTCCCTCCCTTAAAGTCCACGCTTCCACCCAGATGAATATCGCTTCTTCCCAGGGGGTAAATCTTCTCTCCAAATGCGGCGTTTCCCGGGTGGTGCTGGCCCGGGAACTTTCCCTGGAGGAAATTTGTGATATCCGGGCCAACACCAATGCGGAACTTGAGGTCTTTGTACATGGCGCGCTCTGTGTAAGCGCTTCCGGGCTCTGCCTCTTTTCAAGTTTTCTGGGGGGGAAGTCGGCCAACCGGGGCATGTGTACCCAGGCCTGCCGGCGCCTGTATTACCAGCGGGAAGGGGAGGGGGGCTATTATTTTAGCCCCAGGGACCTGCAACTTTTGGAACTGCTGCCGGAATTAGCCGACGCAGGGGTGAATTCCTTTAAAATTGAAGGGCGCATGAAGAGCGCCGACTACGTGGGGACCGTGGTCTCCGCCTACCGCCGCCTTATCGACGGCCTTGACGGGGACCGGGAGGGGAGCCTCCGGGAAGCAGGGGCCATACTACAGAACGATTTTGCCCGCCGGAAGACCCGGTTTTACATGCTGTCTTCTATGGCGTCCGGCGCCATAGAAGACAGCCCTTCCCCGGACTGGCTTGATCCTGCCCAGGACGGCGGTACCGGTATAGCCCTGGGGGCCTTGCGCCAAGCCAAAGGTTCGGGAGAAGGCCGCCGGGGATTGTTGTCCCCGGGCGCCCTGAGCCCCCGGATCGGGGATTCGGTGCGGCTCCACCGCGCCGACGATTCGGAGCGAAAAGCCCACAAGCTTGTCGCGGTGGAGAAGCAGGAAGACGGCCTCTGGATTTCCATACCCGAAGGTTTTGAGAGCGGCGATTCAGTGTACCTGATCCAAACCCGAAGCATGAGCAAGCGCTATCCCCAGGTGATCAAGGGAGATCCGGGTACGTTTAGACGGGTTCCCGGCAGGGAACGGGCGCCGGAAGTTGAACTTCCCCGGATAAAGAAGGCCAATTCTTTTCCCGAAGGAGTTTACGCGGCGGTATCCTCTATTGAAGACCTCTACGTGCTTCAATCGGTGCGGCCCCTCCGGGTGATGCTGCCCCTTTCCCGCAAAATCCTCAGGATTCTTCTCAACAGGTCCCCTGCCGTTGGGGAAAGCGACGATACGGAGAGCTGGTCCGGCAAGCAGCCGGCCGAAGAGAAGGGCCCCAGGTTCCTGCCCTTCAGCCCTGGGGAGACCGTGCTGGTTCTGGACCCCTGGTTTCCCCAATCTGCGGAAAAGGCGCTCAAAGAGGCAATTCCCCGGCTCCGCGGCCTGGGGTATCATCAATATGTGGCGAATAACCCCGGTCATTTCGCCCTGTTCCGCGACGGCCATTCCCAGCCGGTAAATCTTATCGCCGGACCTTACCTTTACACCTTTAACCGCTGGGCGGCGGCCTTCGTTTCTTCTTACGGTGTTTCGGCCGTTATAAGCCCCCTGGAAAATAACCGCCAAAACCTGGAACGCACCCTAAGTCCGGGGCGGCGTAATTCCGCTTTTGTTACCCTTTTTTCCCGGCCTGCCCTGTTCCGGATCCGCGCCGATTTGGGGGCGGTCTACGATTTTGAGGAATTCACCGACAGCCGGGGTGAGGAATTCCGCCTTATATCCAGCCCTGACGGCTCTCAGGTGATCCCCGAAAGGCCCTTCAACATCATGGACAAACGCCCCTTTTTGGAGGAAGCGGGGTTCCGCCGGTTTATTCTTGATTTGTCCGGACCGCCCCTTAAGAAAAAGGATTACCGGAACCTTATGGCTTTTTACCGTTCCGCTTCCCCCATACCCTCAAGCAACCGCTTTAACTGGAAGGACGGCTTTTACTCCACAGAAACCCCGGGGGAAAAACCGTAACCTCCTAAGCGGCGCAAGCCCGGCCTAGTACTCTCCATAAACACTAAACAGATCGATTAAGAAGAAAACCACCAAGTCGAAGAAGTCAAATAAGTAAAGAAAATATAGAATATTAGGCCTTCTTCTTCGACTTTTTCGACCTTGTGGTTAAAAAATCTTCTTGTTTTATCCGGACATTTAGTCTTTACAAACTCCTAGAAGGCTACAGGTTCGGGGACAGGACTGGGGGTGTAATTCGTACCGCAGGCCTCGGCTATTTGGGAAGGAATATTGGCCATGGGGAAAGTCTCTTCCTCATAGCCGTTCTCTTCCAACCGAAATTCATCGGTTTCCTGTTCTTCACTCCGTTTGAATTCCGGCCGGAACTCCACATGTTCCGCTACAATGGTTATTTTCGAACGGGGTTTGCCCTCCGGAGAACTCCACCGTTCCTGCTTAAGCCGGCCTACCACTCGTACTCCCCGGCCTTTATGGCCCTGGTTGTAACAAAGATCCGCCAAACGTGCCCAGGTTTCAACTTCGAAGAATCCTACTTCCTTTTCGAAACCCGAATCCTGTTTATAATAGCGGTTGGAGGCAAGACTAAAGGTACAGACATGTGTCCCCTTAGGCGTAGTGCGGTAAAGCGGATCCCTTACCAGGTTGCCTTCGATCAGAATTGAATTGAGGTTATTCATTATGACCTCCATACATATAGGTTCCGGCGGCATCACAGGCGCCGTACATGGAAAGGGGAAACTCCCTCTTCCCATGTACCTATATATATGGCGTTAAAAACTAATTTGCTTTAATTGATAGAAAAATTACGCGTTTTTTCGGAAGCGGCGTTGGGCAGCCTAAACCGTTCACTTTAAATCTAAGGTTGCAGTTCCAAAATCTGACATTTTGGAACTGCCTCACTTATTAATCAATAGTTTGGTCAGGTAGAGCGCCACGTACGTGTGTATTTGCTCGCTGTTGTTTAATTCTGTGAGGGCCGGGCTCACCATGATGATAGAATCCGCCATTTCTTCTATCACTTCGACGCTCATCTTACGGTTTCCCCTGGCATCCATAATAGGCTTCAGTTTCCGTTTGATCTGGGTACGAACATCTTCCACAAGTTGCTTTTTAGCGTCGGCGTCTATAACCTTACGCCACTTGCCCTGTAATTCTCTAAGGTAGGTATCCGCCGTATGGCCGTGGGGGACAACCTGGGCCTGATATTCCAGAGCCGCCCGCTTCATTTCCTGGCTGGGGGATTCACTCTGGCGGGAGGTGACTTCCCGTTCCTGAAATTCTTCCGGATGCTTCTGTTTTTTTTCTTTTTTCTTTGATCCCAGCTGTTTAAAAAAGGCGATTATGGCAGATATAATCGGGATGGAATACCAGAAGGGCAGCAAGACTTTTACATCCGTAAGCAGATCCTTCCGGTTAACCATGAATAAAGTTGAAAGGGTTACCAGATTTCCGTGGGGATCGTAGACCCGGTTATTATCCAAAATACCCCCCTGAGTCTGGGCTAATTCTTCCTGAACCAGGAACAGTTTCTTGTCATCCAGGAGCATCACTAAAGTAGGCGCCAATTGAACCGTGTATTGGATCAGGAGCTTTTCAAAGTCCTTATCGTTTTCCATAGCCGGTTCAGATTTGAATGCTTTGATAAGCTTACTCCACCGGTTGCTGATAGCTTTCCGTATTTGAGGCCTGGCTTCTCCCAGTTGTTTCGTGAGCAGGGGGAATACTTTACTCTTGCTTATAAAAACCTGTTCATCGAACCGGTTGTGAAAGATGAGGAGCGGCGGTAATGCGGCGTCCCTTCCCGTATTACCATCGAAAAAAGATTTTTTATTGATAAAATTTTCCAGATCCTCCTGGCCGTAGGCGTCCGTCAGGGGACGGCCATTGGCGTTGGTGAATTTCATAATGTCCTGTAAAGAGAAAACATAGGGAGGCTGTTCCAGCTTGCTTTCTATTTCCTTTATAGCCAGATCCCGTTCTTTTTCCCGCATCACCATGCTCCGGTAGTAACCTACATAGAATTCGAGGATGTATACCGATTGGAGCGCGGCAAGATCCAGGGAAAGGAGATCGCTCTTTTTCTTCATTTCCATCCGTATAAGGGAGCAGAAGTAGGGCCAGAAAATGCAGGCGAATTCCCCGGCGCCTTCAATGTGGGTAATACACTCCAGCGGCTTCAGTTCGATCTGATACAGGATATCCCTGAGGGATGCCTCCTTTCCTTGAAAAGAGGTGGCAAGGCGGGCAAAAAAGTAATCCTTGTTGTTCTGGATCTTTATGTAGGTTCCCACCTTGAGGAGAGAAGCTTCCAGGATTTTCCTGGGCACATGGCTTGCCAGAACCAGGGCGGAACCATAGGGGTCGGGGAAGACGATCTTCAGTACCGGGAGGTTTGCCTCCTGGGGATTTTTCATATAATCGTCTATATCCACCGTAACGTCCAATTCCCGGATCTGCTCAGGGGGGACCGTGATCCCCAAGTTCCGTTCATCGGGGAAGGGAATTTCCGCCTGGGTTGCAAGATTTTCGTAGGCTTTATTTACCACTTCAAAGTAGAATTCCAGCATTAAAATCCGGCCGTTGGAACCGTCGTTCTGGAGTTCACATTTGTGTGATTCCACCAGAGGGGCCAATTCGGCCCAGAATTTGGTAGTTACATCGGAGGTCCACTTCTTCCATTCAGGCCGATCGGCAACGTAATGATTGGCGTATTTTTCCAGGAACGGGACAAATTCATCAATATTAATATATGGCAACCGTCGTCTATTTGCGTAGGATAAAAGGATTGTATACAGATCGGTTCTTTGTGCCATTTTTTCCAGTTTACCATAATAATCGGAAAAAGAATCAGCTTTCTAAATAGTCTCTTTCCCGGAGGCCGTACCCCTCATCGCTATGATTCCCGCTGTCCCCCATAGGCTCCACGTGGACCATAATATCATAGACCCCCTCTACCCGGCTCTTGATAGCCTTTTCTACCTGCGTGGCGATCCGGTGGGCCTCGCGTACCGTGAGGCGGGGATCCACCTCAATATCAATGTCGATATCCCAGAGTCCGGCAATACGCCGCATCCTGGTACGGTGGGGGTTTCCCGCCCCTTCCACCTGGTGGACCGCCTGGAAGACGGCCTTATAGAACTGGTCGCCGGACCCTCCGTCCATGAGCTCTGTATTGGCTTCAAGGAAGATTTCCACCCCCTGCCTGATAACCCAAAGCCCTACTAGGATAGCCGCAATTGAGTCGATGATTCCCATTTTGAAAAGCAGGGCCAGGCCCAGGCCGATAAGCACCCCCACGGAAATGAACACATCGGCGGCCATGTTTTTGGCGTTTGCCCGGAGCATGGCCGAATCGGCCTTCTTCCCGAAGAGGTACTGGCTCCAGGCCAGGAGCAGTTTTCCCGCTATGGAAACCGCCGTGGCGATAAAAGCCGGGGCATCAGGAATTTCCAGGGCTTTTCTAAAAAACAGGTTTCCCCCGGAGCGGAGTATGAGTTGCGTCCCGGCGAAAAACAGGGTGAAGGAGACCAGGGCGGTGGCCACCGTCTCCGCCCGGCCGTGTCCCCAGGGGTGCTCCCGATCCGCGGGCCGGGAAATGATCCTGCCCACAATCAGGGTCATCACGGCGATAAGCACATCCACCCCCGAATCTATGCCGTCTCCCACCACCGCCAGGCTTTCCCCCGCCAGGCCCAGGACGATCTTCAGCGTTGCCAGAACCAGGTTCCCCAGAATCGCCGTAATGGACGCCGCCTGAATCAGCGTCCCCTTCCGCTTAATCACGCTATCTTCCAAATCATACTCCTAGGAGTTTGTCGGGCTTTAGCCCTTCCATATAGAGAATTTTGCGATTTATCGCAAAATTCTACCGTGCAAACTCCCAATGGTGCCAGTTTATCGGGAATGTTTGCTCCTTTATGGAGCAAAAATTCACAAGTCCGACAGGCTCCTAGTACCGCTAATTTCATCAAGTCTTTTGTCCCGGGCGCCGGAATCCTCCGTTTTTTTATAAACGCGAAAAGAGGGCGGTGTAGAACCGTACCGCCAGGTTCAGGTTTTCCACCGAGATCCGTTCGTCGTGACCGTGGATCCCCCTAAGATCCTGGGGAGAGAGTTTTATCGGGTTGAAGCGGAAAATGCCTTCCGTGAGGGCTTTGAAATGCCGGGAATCGGTCGTGGCGGTCATGATGAAGGGGAGTACGGGTATGCCCGGTTCCGCCTCTTCCAGGGCGGCCGCCATTTCCCGCCAGCCGGGCCCGCCGAACCGGGCGTGTTCCGGGTTTGCCGCCACCGCCTCGGTAGCCAGGTTGTAGATACCCACGTTTACCCGGTCGTCCGCAATGGTCCGGCGGATTACGGCCATGGCTTCCTCCACCGTGCAGGGCGGGAGGAGCCTGAGGTTGAGTACCGCCTTTACCGTTGAGGGAAGCACATTGTCCGCGGCGCTGCCCTCAAGCTGGGTCATGGCTACCGTGGTCCTGAGCATGGCGGCGATGGCCGGACTTTTTGCCGCGATTTTGAAAAAGAGCCTTCCTAAAAGCCGGGCATGTTTCATGGCCCAGCCTTGCCCCTGAGAAGCCAGGGGCGCTAAGTGGGTAAAAAAACTTTCTACCGTTGGGGTAAGATGAAAGGGGAAGGGGTTTTTGGAAAGCCGGATCAGAGCCCGGGCCAGAATCGCCGTCGCCTGGACTTCCGGCGGCTGGGAAGCATGGCCCGGGTTTTGCCGCACCGTCAGGTTCAGGCTGAGAAAGCCCTTCTCCTCAATGCCGAATAGGGCTATAGGCTCCTTTACCCCCGGAATTTGATCCACCCCGATGGGGGTTCCTTCGTCCAGAACAAAGGAGAAACGGATGTTTTTTTCCGCGAACCATGCCGCCGCGTTTTGGGCCCCCCCTACGCCCGCCCGTTCCTCATCACCTCCAAAGGCGAACCAAATATCCTCTTTGGGCTGGAAACCCCTGGCAATCAGGGTTTCGGCCCCTTCCATAACGGCGATGAGGATACTCTTCATGTCCAAGGTCCCCCGGCCGTAGATATATCCATCCTTCAATTCGGCGCCGAAAGGTTCGGTTGTCCATTTTTCCGTTTCCGCCGGTACCACATCGTAGTGGCCCATGATGAGCGCCGGTTTGCCCCCGCCTTGGGCCCCCAACCGGGCGGCGCTGCCGCGAAGGTTCCCCTCTTGAGAACCGGCCCAGCGGTACACTACCGAGTAAGGACTCAAGACATACCGTTCGGTCACCTTATGGAAATTGGGGTACCTTTCTACGAGGAATTCCTGAAACCGGACCAGGGATTTTTCCGCTTCCCCAACAACGGCCGCATCTCCCCCCGCCGCGCCTGTAGGCCAGTCGGTTTTGATTTTGATAGCTTCGCGGAACCTGTCCAGTAAATCCATGAGGGCGCCTCCAGAATGGTTTCTTAAAGCATAAAATAACCCGGAAGAAAATACTACTATTAAAGAAAGATCGATTATAAAAATATTCTCCGGGAAATAGTATGAACCGCCTTTTTTGCGGAAACTGAATGTCTAAATTTTACATATAGGGACGGGCTGCAAAGCATCGAGTTTTTCAGCATGTCCATAGGAGTTTCTAAATGATCAAAGAATCTATATCCAGGGTTTTAAGCGAACAGGTAAATGAGGAATATTATTCGGCGTATCTGTATCTTGCCATGTCGGCCTATGCGGATCGCTCCGGGTTTAAGGGAGCTGCCCATTGGCTTTTTGTGCAGGCCCGGGAAGAAACAGCCCATGCAAACCACCTGTATCAGTATATCCTTGAACGGGGCGCCGCTCCCTCTCTTACGGATATCAAGGCGTCTCAATTATCCTTCGAAAGTATCACTGCGGTTTTTGAAAAGGTGCTTGCCCATGAACGGCACGTTTCGGAATTGCTAAACAGGATAGCCGCCCTGGCGTTGGATGAAAACGATCATGCCGCCTATACGTTTATCCAATGGTATGTAAACGAGCAGGTTGAGGAAGAGGCAAATGCCGATGAGATTTTGACCCAGGCAAAAGCCATGAGAAACGACGCCGCCCTGCTTTATCAGCTTGACGCGCAACTTGCGAAAAGGAAATTTATCGATCCCTTCCCCGAAAAGGACTGATAGTCCATGCCGCCCATTCCGCCGCCCGGCATACGTCCCGGCGGCCCTATGGTCCGCCAGGCCGTTTGCCGATAGGAATGGATTTACGCGGCGGAATGGGCGCGGTCAAAACAAAAAAGGCCGCCTTACGGCGGCCGATTTATCTTGCCAGGTGTCTGATTGTGCAGCTTGCGCATTGCGCAAGCTGCCAAGATAAAACCGCTTTGCGGTTTTATCAGTAGTCCATTCCTCCCATGCCGCCCATTCCGCCGCCCGGCATCGGGGGCGGATCCTTCTTTTCGGGGAGGTCGGTGATGGCGCACTCGGTGGTGAGGAGGAGGCTCGCGATGGACGCCGCGTTTTGCAGAGCGGACCGGGTTACCTTGGCGGGGTCGATAATACCGGCCTTCACCATGTCTACCCATTCCAGTTTAGCCGCGTCGAAGCCTATGCCCTTCTTTTCGCCCTTGGCCCGCTCGGCAATAACCGCGCCGTCGAGGCCGGCATTTTCGGCAATCTGGCGGATAGGCTCTTCCAGGGCGCGCTTCACGATCTTGTAGCCCACCTTCTCATCATCGGTAAGGCCGGAAACATTAGCTTTATCCAGGGCAATGGCGGCCTGAATCAGGGCAAGTTCACCGCCGGGGACGATGCCTTCCTCAATAGCGGCCCGGGTGGCGGAGAGAGCGTCTTCGACCCGGTGCTTCTTCTCTTTCAATTCTACTTCGGTGGCAGCGCCGACGTTGATAACCGCCACACCGCCGGCCAGCTTGGCCAGGCGTTCCTGGAGTTTTTCCCGGTCATAATCGCTGGTGGTATCTTCAATCTGGGCCTTGATCTGGGCGATCCGGTCTTGGATATCCTTCGGCGTCCCGGCTCCGTTGATGATGGTGGTATTATCCTTGTCAATTTTGACGGTCTTAGCCTTACCGAGCTGGGAAAGATCCGTATTTTCAAGCTTGATCCCCAGTTCTTCGGTGATCACTTCACCGCCGGTGAGGATGGCAATATCTTCCAGCATGGCCTTGCGGCGATCGCCAAAGCCCGGAGCCTTAACGGCTATGGTCTTGAGGGTTCCCCGGAGGCTGTTCAGAACCAAGGTGGAGAGGGCTTCACCGTCCACATCCTCCGCAATAATGAGCAGGGGCTTGCCGGACTGGGCAACTTTTTCCAGTACGGGAAGCATGTCCTTCATAGTGGAGATCTTTTTATCATGGATCAAAATGAACACATCTTCGTACACGGTGGTCATAGTATCCCGATCGGTCACAAAGTAAGCGGAAATGTAACCGCGATCAAACTGCATGCCTTCCACAAAATCAATGGAGGTATCCATGGTCTTGGATTCTTCAACGGTGATGACCCCGTCTTTCCCGACCTTTTCCATGGCATCGGCAATGGTATTACCGATTTCACTGTCATTGTTTGCCGAAACTGAGGCTACGTGGGAGATTTCTTCCTTGTCCTTAATTTCCTTGGCATTTTTCTTGATTTCTTCAACCGCTATTTCCACCGCCTTATCAATGCCCCGTTTAAGCTCAATGGGGGTCATTCCGGCGGCAACGGATTTGAGACCCTCTTTTACCAGAGAGTAAGCCAGAACTGTTGCGGTGGTGGTTCCATCCCCGGCAACATCGTTGGTCTTGGTAGCGACTTCCTTCAGGAGCTGGGCGCCCATATTCTCGTATGGGTCAGCCAGCTCCACTTCTTTTGCCACGGAAACTCCGTCTTTGGTAACCGTGGGAGCGCCGAATTTTTTGTCCAAGAGGACGTTCCGTCCCTTGGGCCCTAAGGTTACCTTGACCGCCTTGGAAATCTGCTCAACCCCAGCAAGTAACTTGCGCCGGGCTTCTTCGTTGAACAATAACTGTTTTGCCATGATTACTTTTCTCCTCTTTGTTAACCGGGTTTTTAAGGTCGAATGGAACTGCCTGAAAAAGCCGTTCCCGCCTGATTTGAACCGGTTTTGAATGAAAATGGATTTATTCCTCATAATCAGGATGAGGAATATCTATAAAATACTAAAAAATGACCTTGAACGGCAATATCTTAGGGCTATAAATTTTAACATTAATGCATTATTCTTGGATTAATATATGGATATTCATATTTACACCGATGGAGGCTGCTCGGGGAACCCGGGACCCGGCGGCTGGGCGTATATCATTCTCCGGAATCAGGGCGGTGCGGCGCCGGAGGAAGTCCTTGTGGAAAAATACGGCGGTGAGAAGAATACCACTAATAACCGCATGGAACTCAAAGCCGCCCTCTCGGCTTTAGAAATGCTTCCCAAGCTGAACTTTGCCCCCAGCCGTGTGGTGGTCCATACCGATTCCCAATATGTACAAAAGGGGATGACCCAGTGGCTCCGGAACTGGAAGCTCAAAAATTGGCGGACCAGTGATAAGCAGCCGGTGAAAAACCAGGACCTCTGGATAAAACTTGACGAACTGGCCGCCCGCTTTCCCCTGGAGTGGAAATGGGTCCGGGGCCATGCGGGCAACCGGTACAATGAACGCTGTGACGCCCTCACCCAGAAAGCCATCGCCCGGCAAGCCTGATCTTGCGAAGGGTTAGGCCGGGTTTTCTTCCAGGGCCGCGGCGAGCATCTCTTTCAGCGTTTCCGCCTCCTCCCGGGACAGGGTAATGCCTTTCCCCATTTTTTCGTGATCCGGCGCCCAATCCCGGATGTCGAACTTGGGATTCCGGCCGTTCCAGGATACCAGATTCAGTTCCTTCTTCCAGCCTCCCTTTTCCTCCGAAAGCACCCCAAAATGCTTCAGAATATCAAAGGTAATATCGGGCATGTAAACCTCCTGTGACAAAACGTATACGCCATAAAATCATCCTCCCTGCCCTTTCCGCAGATAAAACATGAGGGCCGAGGCCATCAGGGCGTGGACATAGGGAGGCTGGCCCATATTCCGGATGACCTCCCCAACCGGGAGAAGTTCCACGTCTACGTACTCATCCTCATCCAGCCGCTGTTCCCCCATATACCGGAGTTCTTCGGCCAGGAAAAAGTGGACCCGGTTTCCCATGATCGCCGGGTTTGGGCTCATCGTTGCCAGCCGGGTCACCTTACCAGGGGCATAGGCGGTCTCCTCCTCCATTTCCCGGGCAGCCGCCTCTTCCGGATGTTCCCCGGCTTCGAAAACCCCGCCGGGGAATTCCAGGCTCAGTTCCCGGGAACCGTGCCGCCATTGGCGGACCATTACGAATTTATCGCCCCCGCCGGTTTTTAAAACAGGGATCACCACCGCCCAGTCCGAAGCATCCAGGGTGGTATAGACCCCGGTTTTTCCGGTGGGAGACCGGCATAGATTTTCCCGGATGGTAAAAACCTTGGCTTTAAAAACCGGTCTGACGCTTTCTTCAGTCCAAATTAAATGTTTATTTTCCATACGTAAACCATAGTTCCCCTATTTTTTTTTTGACAAGTCCCTTCGAGGGCTTTAGTATTAATAATGCGTTCAGGCCGGAGGTAAAACTATGGCAATTATAACCATTTCTCGTCAATTGGCCAGCCTGGGGGATGAAACAGCCCAGGAATTGGCAAAATTGTTGGATTATCGTTTTGTAGATAAACACTCTCTGGAAGAACTTGTTAAATCCTATGGGGTAACCGGTCCTAAATTCGAGAAGTATGATGAACGGAAACCCGCTTTCTTCGCGGCCTTGTCTCAGGATCGGGATGATTATCTGCATTATTTGAAGATGGCCATGCTGAATGAAGCCCTTAAGGGGGATTCTGTCTTTATCGGCCGGGGGGCCAATGCTATTTTCAAGGGTATGCCGGGGGTGATTTCCGTTTACCTGTCGGCGCCCTTCGAAATTCGTTTGGAACGGGTCAAGAGTTACTTTCACTGCGATGAAAAAAAGGCCCGCCAGATCATTGAGCGGAGCGATCATGACCGTGTCGGATTCCACCACTATTTCTTCGATATAGATTGGCGTGATCCTGCCAATTATCATGTTACCCTTAACACCGGGAATCTCCACCCCGCAACCTGCGCCCAGGCAATCAAGTACCTTCGGGATGCCGCCGTTACGCCGGAAGTGGAGGCCGAATATGCCAAACGGCTCAAGGAACTTTCCCTGGGACAGCAGATCGTCCACCACATTCTCTACAAGAAGAACATTCCCATCCATTTCCTGGAGGCGGCGGTGTCCGGAGAGAAGGTAGACCTCTACGGGGTCGTTAATTCCCAGGCCCTGGTAGAAGCAACCCTGGCAGCAGCCCGGGAAATTGCCGATGGCGTTGCGGTACACTCGGATATACAGGTGGTTCAGGAATACAGTATTATGCCCTAGCAGCCTGTCGGGCTTGTGGATTTTTGCACCAAAACTGACGCAAAAATCCCCGATTTATGGGCTCCTTACGGAGTTTGCAAGGTAAAAAACGTGCTAAACGCACGTTTTTGGGATTGAATGGGCTAAAGCCCGACAAACTCCTAGCGGCCTATCCGGCTCTATTTTTCCCAATAGCGGAAGAAGATGCGGAGGACGCCGAAGAGGGCTTTCAGGCGGCTGCCAGCTTTTTGGCCGCCCAGGACCTCGGTGATGGCGCGGATACCTCGGTAAACTTTTTCCGTGTAGGGATGCCAAAAAAGATCCTTTTTGACGCCCGGAAGTATGTCGTTTACCACTACCTTGGTTTTGAGCATCTCACGGAAACCCAGTTCGCCATGGGTCCTGCCTAAGCCGGATGCGCCGAAGCCGCCCCAGGGGGTCTCGGCAAGGCCGTGGGACATAAGGTGGTCATTGATCATAACGGCGCCGGCGTTGACGGCGGCGGCAAGGCGTTTTGCCCGGCGGGAATTTCCGGACCAGACTGAGCCGGTAAGGCCGTAGTTTGATGCGTTGGCAATACGGACGGCCTCTTCATCATCTTTAACCGGAACTACCGCAACCACGGGACCGAAAATTTCGTCCGTCATGACGGGCATATCGGGTTTTACATCCGTAAGTACCATGGCGGGCAGGAACCGATCCTCCGTACCCGGCTCGGGACTGCTGATCTCGCCGCCGCTTTGGGCCGCTATTTTGGCCCCTGCGGCGAGACACGCGTCGATCTGCCTTTGCACCGCAGCTTTCTGACGCAAAGTGGTCATGGGTCCTAACTCGGCGTCGCCGCCGGCTTTAAGCGCTTTGACCATGGCGCAAAGTTTTTCCAGAAAGGGCTGGTATACCCGCTGGTGTACCAGTATGCGCTGGGCTCCGCCGCAGCTTTGGCCGGTGTTGGAAAAGCCGGCCCAGAGCACGCCCCGGGCGGCGCGGTCCAGGTCGGCGTCGTCGCAGATAATAGCGGCGTCGGCCCCGCCCAATTCCAGCACCAGAGGAAGAAGTTTCGGCGCCGCTAAAGCCATAAGCTCTTTACCTGTTGCGGTGGAGCCGGTAAAACACAGTTTATCCACCCCCCCCTCAATGAAAGCGGGGCCTGCTTCCTTGCCGGGCATTTCTATGTAATTGAAGAGACCTGCCGGTAATTCCGCGGCGCCGAAGACGGATTCCAGTGCGCGTCCGACGCCGGGGGTATCAGAGGCAACCTTGAGGATCACGGCGTTCCCCGCGAGAAGGGCCATCACTACTTCCGAAAAAGGAATGGCGAAGGGGTAGTTCCAGGGGGAGATGATCCCAATAACCCCATAGGGTTTGTAGATGAACCTGCTTTGTTTGTTAAACATGAGGAGATTGCCGCCGGAAATACTGCGGGGGGAACAGAAGCGTTTACCCTGTCCGATATAGTAACCGATGCCCATAATGGCCGGCAGTACTTCTGCGGCCAATGCGTCCAGTTTTACCTTGCCGTTTTCCCGATGGATAATCTCCGTAATTTCATCAATATGGGCGCCCAGGTATTTTGCGGATTTCTTGAGATGAGCCGCCCGTTTCCGGTAAGGGTAGGCCGCCCATACAGGCTGAACAGTACGCGCCATTTTGATCTTTTCGGCCAGAGAAATTTTAGTTTCAGCGCTCATTTTTCCCCCTATGGAAGCGCTGAAAAACACCATCGGGCGTTTTTCAGCGCTGCTTTAATGTCGTTTTTGCGCAATGAAATGAGCAAAAACCTTGGATTTAGATCAACAGAAATTGCGTATAGCTACACTACACGCCCTTTACTGTTTTCTGCCGGTAAAATGATCCATCGTACTATTAATACCGAGGAAACCGATTGTCCCGTCAAACAGGGAAGCAGGCAGCATCCTGAGCCAGAAAATATTGCGGACAAAGGACGGCATAACAAGGAGCCTCCGGTTATTGAGCACCGCTTTAACAATACGCCGGGCGGTGTTTTCGCTCTTAAGTATGGGCAGAAGCAGGGGGAACCGGGTCTTAACCCCTTCGAACATGCCGGTATCAATATAGTACGGACAAACCAGGGTCGTTTTAACCGCGGTCTTTTTCTTTTGCAGTTCCATGGTGATCGCCTCATGATATCCAAAGGCGCCGAACTTACTCGCCGAATAGTCTGCGAGCCCGGTAACGCCGAGGATCCCCGCAGCCGAGGCAATGGTCACCAGATGGCCTTCATTCCTGGCCAACATATCGGGAAGAAAGGCCTTAGTAGTCCAGAACAAGGCAAGGGTATTGACAGCGATAGTATTGGCGATCTTTTCATCCGGCGTATCAAGTATTGTAGCCCCCGAAACCACTCCGGCGTTATTAATCAGGATGTCTACCGGTCCTGCTTCTTTCTTAACCTGGTCCGCAGCCCGGTACACTGCCGCCCGGTCTGAAACATCACAACCCATGGCCTTTATGAAGCGTCCCTTGCTCCGTCCCGCTTCTTCCATCTCTCTCAGGGCTTCCGGATTCCTGCCCCATACAACAACCTTGGCCCCTCTCTCAGCAAAATCCAAAGCCATGATCCGTCCTATGCCGTTTGTACCGCCTGTAATAAGTACAATTTTATCTTTTACACTTTTCATTACTTTATCATAATGTAGGTAAAGTAGAAAAAACAATAGTTAAATGAACGAATCAGTTGTTCTGAATTTGCCAATATATTACCGCACCTGCTGCACCCACTTGTCGCCGTGGGCGCCGGCTAAACAGCGTTCCACCGGGTTTACCATCAAGTCCATTTCCTCCAGGGGAATGACCCCCAAAAGAGTTTCATCGCCTGA
>JAITNM010000274.1 GCA_031290475.1 Treponema sp.
TTCCGGCTTTCGTCGTAGATTTCTATGCCCTGCGGGGCGAGGCTGTCAAAATGATAGCCTATTTCGTTAAAGCGGCTGGCGATCCCGGGGGCCACGAGGTGTTCGGCAAGCTCGCCAAAACTCCGGTGCAGGCCCCCCATTTGGACGGAGAGTTCCTTTATTATACGGTCGTTTTCTTCCCGCCTCCGGTCGTCTTTTTCCTGTCTCCGGTCGTTTTCTTCCCGCATGTTTTTTATCATACGGTCGTTTTCTTCCCGTCTCCGGTCGTTTTCTTCCCGCATGTTTTTTATTATGCGGTCGTTTTCTTCCCGTCTCCGGTCGTTTTCTTTCCGATCTTCCATCAGGGCGGCCCAAACCTGCTCGAAGGTGATGCCTCGGGGGTAATCGGGTACGGTACTTTCCGATCCTGCCATGCTTGCCTCGTTGCTATAAATATATCATAAAACGGCTCAAGGGGCAATGCGGCGCCCTGTCCTGCGCAGGGCCAGCGCATTAAAATTATTTTAGCAGTCAAAAGTTAAGATTTGAAACCACAAGGGACGCAAAGTTCCACAAAGGAAGAAGAAAAACATGGAAAGCTGGAACTTCATGAAACTTTGAGTCCTTTAATGCGCCGGCCCTGGAGAAAACCCCTTGACATATTGTAATATATAAGTTACGTTTATACTATGATAAAACCAGAGGGTCTATTATAAAGACACGGGAAAGGAAATTGTTTTATTGCTCTGCGGAGGTGATAAGTCTACTCAGCAGAAGGATATTGAAACAGCCAAGTGTTTGGCAAAGGAATACGAAAATGTTTAAAACAACAGAATGGGATCCTGCGAAATATATTAATTCCAAAGAGGATGTTCTTGCGTATCTTGAAGCCGCGCTGGAAGAAAATGATACGGAATTACTGCTTTCCGTAATTGGCGATATTGCCCGTTCTAAGGGTATGGCGCAAATAGCCCGAGAGTTGAACGTTGCCCGCGAAAGTCTGTACCGGTCTTTATCCCCGGAGGGGAACCCATCATTTTCCACGGTTATGCAGGTACTTGATATTTTGGGATTTCAACTTTCTTTAAAACAGAAAGCAACGGCATGACAAAAACTATGATATACGGTCGTTCTCTTTCCGATCCTGCCATGCTTGCCTCGCTGCTATAGATATGGGCGTTATTCAGGAAACCGTTGGGAGGATCGGATAAATGGAAAAACGATCCACCGGGAAAGGCGTATTTTTCGCTGTAACAGCCTATGTGCTTTGGGGGGTATTTCCGGTTTATTGGAAAATTCTTTCAGAGATCAATTCCTTCCAAATATTGGCCTTCAGAATACTCCTTTCCCTGTTCCTGGCGGGGCTTATCACCACGATTCCCCTCTACTGTTTCAGCCGGAGCGCGAAAATCCTCTCCCTTTCCGCTATAGGCTTCCTCCAGTTCATCAACCCAACCTTGCAGCTTTTCCTGGGGATCTTCGTTTTCGGAGAACCCTTCCCCCTGCGGAACCTCCCCGCCTTTATCCTGATTTGGGCGGCGGTGCTTCTCTATTCATGGTCGTTTGTAAATATTAAGAGAACCGGTAATTAACTTTACGCTAAAGGAAGCGCTGATTAACGCGACCGGGCGTTAACCAGCGTTTCCCTAACTGTTTAACAGCGCCACAATATCCGTCCGTTTCCAGCGGCGGGCAATGTCCGCCGGGCTTTCGGAAGCGATATTTTTACTGTTTTTATTGGCGCCTAATTCGATCAGCAGGTTGATAAGTTCGCTGCCGCCGGTTTGCGCGGCATAGTGCAGAATAGTGTTGCCCGCCGTATCCCGGGTGGAAATAGCCTTGCCGGAGAAAAGCGCCCGCACAGAAGCGCTGCCCGATGCCAGGGCGATCCCCGCGGGAGTTTTGCCGTCACCGGCAGTGGCGAAGGGATCCGAACCGTTGTCGGCGAGTAACTTTGCCGTTTCCCAGGCGCCCATATCAACCGCCATGCGCAGCGGGGTACGGCCGGCGGAATCTACCGCAGTTATCCTGCAACCCTGATCCAGAATAGTTTTGATAATGCTCACCGGCGCCTTGTTTGCAATGGCAATATGCAGGGGTGAGCGGCCGTCATCATCGGCGGCATATATCCGGTCTTTGGTGAGGAGAGTTGAAACCATCCTGGCGGAAGTTCCCAGGGCAATCTGGAAGGGAGTCTTGCCCTGGGCGTTTTTGGCGTGAATTGAAGAGCTTAAGGTGAGGAGCTGGGTAACAATGTCGCTCCGATCCATGGAAACCGCGATGTGCAGGGGGGTATCGCCCCGGCCGTTACGGACCATGGTATCCGCACCCAGATTCGCAAGGCGTTCCACCGCGAGGGGGGCGCCGGAAATCACCGCGTCCATGAAGGGGGTGTTTCCTTCGTTGTCCCGTACTTCTGTATCCGCTCCCGCACTGATAAGTATATTTTCCACATCCAGAATGCCCAGGCGCACCGCGTCATGAAGGGAGGTCTTTCCGTTTAAGGCATGGGCATTAATATCAATTCCCTGTTCTATCAGTACCGTTGCGCTTTGAGCGGCGTTCCAGCGTACGGCGGTGTGGAGGGCAGTATTGCCCAGACTGTCGCGCCAGCTGATAGAGGTTCCCGCGCCAAGCAGGGATCGTACGGTGGAAACGGAATTTATCTTCACCGCCACAAAGAGGGGCGTTTCCCCGGTAGCGTTTGTGGCGTCAGGGTATGAGCCCTTCTGAACCAGGTTCGGAATGTACGAATCAAGCCGCCAGTAAGCGGCATAATGGAGCACGCTGTTTCCAAGGCCGTCCCTGGTTTCCAGGGCAGCCTGACTCAGCATCCACTCCCGGATCCCCCCGGGGGAATAGAAGGTGAGGTATATGGGGCTTTCACTTTTTGCATTAGGGGCAAAAATATCGGCGCCCCTGGAAAGGAGGAGTTCTCCATTTTCCTGAAGGTTGTAGCGCACTGCTATATGCAGGGCCGTATCCCCTTCCTTGTTCCTGGCGTTCACTAATCCTTTCTTGTCCAGAATAAGCCCGGTGATCTTAGGTTTCGCCCCGCTCCGTACCGCAACATGGAGGGCCGTATTTCCAGCGCTGTCGCTTTGGAGCGCCGATTCTTCGGTAATCATCACTTCCAGCGCGGAGGATTCCTCACGTAGGGCAATCTCAAAAGGAGTACGGCCTTCGTTATCCGCGGCGAAGATATCGGATTTGTATTTAATCAAGAGCGGAATATAGGCGCTGCGATGTTCCTGTACCGCAAGATAGAGAGGCGTTTTTCCGGCAATGTTGTGAATGGACACATCAGCGCCGCCTTCCAAAAGGATCCTGATGATATCAACACTGCGCCTTAAGGTGATGGCAATATGAAGGGGCGAATCGCCGTGTTCATCCCGTAAATTAGGATTTGCCCCGTTGGTCAAGAGCAGTTGTATTGCTTCCCGGTGTACCCGCTGGGGTATGGCGGTATGGAGCGCCGAATTTCCCTTGGCGTCCTGGATATTAATACCGGCGCCCCGGGAAATGAGTTTCTTCATGATGTCCACATGACCTGCCCGGGCGGCTTCATGGAGGGGGGTTGTTCCGGAGGCGTTCTTTATGTTGCTGTCCGCGCTTTTGTCCAGAAGGTAGGAAACTATACTGATGTTGCCTTCCTGGGCGGCGTAATGCAGGGGAGCCATCCCGTCGGCGGAACGGATATTGTAGTTGTAGGTCCGTACCGCGGGGGCAAAATAGCTGTAAACCCCGCTGTCCGAGGTCCCCCCGGCTAAAATGAGGAGTTCAGCTGCTTCCGCATATTCTACCGCGTCCGTGTGGGACAGGGCTATATCCAGGGCGGTTTTGCCGGAGGGATCTTTCGTGTTCACCGGCGCTCCCACAGCAAGAATAGCCCTGACGCTCTCCACATCTCCGGAACTGGCCGCGAGGTGCAGAATAGTCTTCCCCGAATCGGTAACCGATACCACCGATTGGGGGGTAAGAATGGCCTTTAAAAAATCGCCCTTCTTATCCATGGCAATATAGGAGGGAGTTAAGCCATTTGGCAGAGCCTGATGGATATTCGCCCCGCCTGCCACCAGTACCCGGGTGGTCCGGCTGTCCTTGTGTTCTGCGGAAATGCTTAGGGGCGTCCGCCCCTCATTATCCACCGCGTCCACTTCCGCTCCCAGGGTAATGAAGAAGGACGCTAAAGCCGGTTCTTTAAGTTCCGCGGCCGCGTGGAGGGGGGTTCTGCCCCGGCTGTCCCGGGCGTTCACATCTACCTTGCCCAGGAAAAAATCCCTGGCTTTACCGGTTTCCCCCCGATCCAGAAGGGCCCAAACATCGTCCTCTTCCTGAACCGGTTCCTGAACTTGTTCTTGAACCGGCGGAGTACCGGCGCATCCTCCCAGAGAGAAAAGAAAAACGCCGATCCCGAAAAGAACGGCCAATAAACGCTTTGTTATATACCTCATACCACTTTTATCGACAGATTCAGTCTTGATGGTGAGGGACTTTTTCGAAACCAGCCGGGTTTCGCAAGAACTCTATTATTGCGTGACCGCCCGCTCTATTGCCTGGAGTATAGCTTTACTGCTCCCCGTAGCGCCGCTGATCACATCCACGTTAAGGCTCTGGGCTTCAATCACCCGGGGGATGATAACTTCCGCTTTTTTTCCCCTGCCGTTGAAATGCTGGATAAGATCGATGGACTTTATGATACCCCCCTCCACGGTCACGTCCACCGTGACCTGTACCGGGCCGACTTTGGATTTACCCCGGTAGGTGTTATCAGGTACGGCGCTAAAGTCGGGGTTCCCGATTACAATTTTCGAAAGATTGACGCAACCTGCCAGGAGGGCTATGAATCCTAAAACGATTAGGGGGATAAAAAAGCTTCTGTGTTTCACGCCTATAGTCTCCTCAAATTTGGTAAAAAGACGACATCCGGAGGGGAAAGCCGGCCTCCGGCCCCCAGCGAAGCTCACCTGAACTACTTATAATATGTATTCTCTTTGTTTCGATGTCAATATATACGGCCCGGCCCATGGTGAATCCCTTAACATTTTTATCCATTTTTTGTAAACTAAACCGTTCCCAAAACAAACTCTAGGGGGTACCTGTGTCCGCCATATTTGAACGCCGTTCTGTACGGAATTTTTTGCCCGATCCGGTAGAGCCGGAAAAGATCGAACGGATACTTCGCGCCGGGTTTCAGGCGCCTTCCGCCCACAACCGCCAGCCCCGGGAATACATAGTCCATACTATTAAGGAAGACAAGATCGCCATCAGTACCATGAGTCCCTATTCCAAGATTGCCCGGAGCGCCGCGGTGGTAATTTCGGTCTGCGCGGATCTGAAGGCGAGTGAAACGGAAAATACGGAAAATCATGAGGATTCCTGGTGGCAGCAGGATTGCGCCGCATCGATAGAAAACATGCTGCTCCAAATTGTGGAAGAAGGACTCGCCGGGTGCTGGCTTGGCTGGTACCCCGATTCGGACCGGGTGCGGCGCTATACCGGGTACTTCGGCCTGCCCGGCCACATTGTTCCGGTGGGGCTCATCCCCCTTGGTTATCCTGCGGTAAAGACAGATAAAGTAGACCGGTACAATCCCGATAAGGTGTATTACGAAAAATACGGCGCCCGGGGTAACGTGAGACCGCTTTAGCGGTCTACGAAAAGCATCGGGTTTTTCAGCGTGTCCCTAAGGAAGCGCTGATTGCCGAAACTTCGTTTCGGACGCAACCGGGCGTTAATCAGCGTGTCCCTAAAGGGCGCGTTTGAAAGCCAGCGCCCGGAAGCCTTCCCGTTTTAAGTCCCCAAGACGGCGAAAACCGGCCGTTTTTTTGCGGTCAAATCTGTCCGCATGGACAGCCGGGAGGGCGATAAGCGCGATTCCTCCATCACCGAGCAGGGACTCAAGGGCTTTCCAATAGGCGGCAATTCTGTCTGTTTCCGGAACCAGATCCGGAAACAGAACCGCAATGGAATAGTATTGCTGTTTTCCTTCCGCGCTCTCTTTTCCGGCTTTACATGCAAGAGTTTCCCGGCTCAACTCAATATCTACTCCGGGAACCAGTTCCGCCTTTACCCCGGGTAATGAATTTTCAAGGTTATGCCGGGCCGCTTGCAGGGCCAGGATATTCCGCCCCGAAAGGACGAAGCGCGGCGCCTTGCCGTTTGCCCCTTCATTCAGCAAAAACTCCGCCGCGTATTTTGAAAACCACACCGGGAAATGCCCCTGATCCCCTTCGTGGATCAAGATCCCCTGGCCGGCTCTCCGGAACAGGGGGGCGAAAGACGGCGGCGCAAGTTTGCTCACCAGTTTTGCCGCCACGCTCACCGCCGCACCGGGCCTGTCAAAACCCGCCGCACCCTCCACCGCGTCGATGTGGTACCCTATCCCCTCCAGCTCGTAGTCCCCGCTTCCCCTGGAATAGACTGCCTCTATCCGGGCGGCGCTCTCCGCCGTTTCCGCCTTGCCCTGTTTACGCTTCCAGGCAAATACGGTGTGATCACTTTCAGTCTCTTCATGGAAGAGTTCATGATCAGCGTCACGAATACTGTTCCGGAAGAAATCCGCCAGGGGATTTACCGCTACTGCCAGCGCCAGCCCGCCGGGACGCAGCGTTAGCGCCGAACGGAAAATAAAGTCTTTTAGTACCGGAAGGCCCGCCTTGGCGGGAACATTGGAAAGGATAAGATCCCAGCTTGCCCCGGGGGGGAAAGCGAGGAGGGCCTCCGTACGGGCCTTGAGTTTAGAATCAAGTCCGTTCCGCCGGGCGTTGTATTCCGTGAAAAGCCGGGCCAGTTCGTCCCGGTCTTCGGCGCGGACCTCCGCGTCTGTGAGGGCCCCCGCGGCGCAGATACCGAGCACCCCGCAGCCGGACCCCGCGTCCAGCACGGCCAGGGGCAGGGCCGGGCAGGGCGGGGCAGAGCCGGTACGGGCCGCGGCTTCCGCCCGGAGGCCGGAAGGCTCATGGGAGGCAAAGAGGCCGTCATCGATCATTTTGGAAAAGGTACGTAAGAGGAACCGGGATCCCTTGTCGATACCGGCGGAACTGAAAAGCCCGTGGGAAAGGGCAAAATCGTATGGCTTTCCCCGGAACTTGAATGTTACTTCTTTTGTAATATAGGGCGTGATCCCTTCCGGATCGGGAGGCTGAACCTTAGCCGTTCACCCGCTCCACGTATTCGTTGGTTTCGGTGTTGACCAGGATACGCTCACCCTGCTTGATGAAGAGGGGGACCCTGACGGTGAGGCCCGTTTCGGTGACGATGGGCTTGGTGGCTCCGGATACCGTGTCGCCGGTTACGTAATTTTCGGATTCGGCGACGGTGAATACCACCTTGTAGGGGATCTTGATGTCGATGACCTTGCCTTCCCAGATGCTGAGTTCGTAGGGATCGCCTTCTTTCAAGTAGTATTTTTTTTCTTCCATATCAGCAAGAGGCACCTCGTACTGATCGTAGGATTCGTTATCCATAAAATGAAAATTGTCCTGATCCGCATATTGAAACTGGCAGGTATTGGTATCCACGGTCGCGTCCTCAATTTCCTGCTGGGTGGGGATGGTCAGGGCAAGAACCGACCCGTCCTTGATGCTCTTCATCTTAATCCGGGCAATGGCGGTCCCCTTTCCGGGATTATGGAATTCCCGTTCAATGACCAGATAGGGCTGTCCCTTCTGGAGTAAACAGCTTCCTTTGACGATATCTCCGCCTCGTATCATTCGATTCCTCGCTATAATGAATTTATTCGTATAATAATAATATATTATACTGGAAACAGCCCTGGTTCGTCTAGGTATATTCCTTGACCGCCGGGAAT
>JAITNM010000064.1 GCA_031290475.1 Treponema sp.
GTTTATAGAGGAGAGAATTATGAGCAAGAAAATTGGTTTGGCGGCCATCGTTCTGGCGTTGGCCGGTGGCATGGTTCTGACGGGATGCAACGAAATTGGGGATCCCGCGCTGTGGGGGACCTGGTCCTATGAGTTTACTGAGCTCGTCGACAAGAAGCCGGATGTAACGCATATCTACACCCTGGAGTTCAGCTCCAAGGGGACGTTGACCTTTGGCGGCGCGTTCCTCACGGACAAGGATGCGACGGCGGACAAGGTGGCAGTGTGGTATACGGAGGAAGAATCGGGTGGCGCAGATATACCGTTGAACCCCGTCGTCGCCTATACCGCCAAGGACGGAACGCTGACCATTACCGGCAACGGGTCCTTCGGCGCGAAAACCCCACCGACCACGTATACCTATAAGTTCGAGAGCGGCAAACTGGTGATTACGGACTTCTTTAAGAGGTTCCTGAAGGTCTCGGGCGATGTGCCTATTACTGGCATTGACGCATCTCCTGAGTTTGCACTTCCTAAGTAAGGTTGTAGTCGAGTAATCCCTAACCGCAGTATTTTTGCGGGGGCTTTCCGGTTATCCACCGCGACCGGGAAGCCCCCGTTTTTTTGCCGCTTACCGGTTCGCCGCCAGGAATCCCCGCGCGGGGCCGGCCGGGGGCTTAAAACTGAGGCGCTTGGGGGCCAGCCGTAATGCCAAACTTCTTCATGACCGGCGCGGTTTCCCGTTGGCGATTAAGGATGCGCTAGGCGGATAGGGGCTGGCAAGCTTGATGCCAAACTTCTTTATGACCGGCGCGGTTTTCCGTTCGACGTATTCATTAAACTCTGACGGACTCATGCCTTTGGTCTCTTCCCATATACGATCACGGATGGCGTCAACTTCCTCCTCTACAGGCGTATAGATCGACTTACGTTTCTGTTCCATCATAGATTACCTCCCAGGGCTCGCAGAGGATAATAGCCTCATAGCCCTCTTGTTGATTGATACGATTGACCATGTTTCTGGTCCGTTCCTTGTTAATATGCTTAAAGTTCCACGAGACAACATACTGCAAACGGCGCACGGACGCAATGGCGATATGCACGGCGTCCAGTCGTTTCTTTGCCGGAATGCCGTCGTTTGCCGCGATATAGGTATCCGCAAGCCGTACCGCTTCATCATTTTTCTCTAAAACCTCAATACGATACCGGTCAATCAGGGCCAACATATTGCTTTGTTTAGGCTCCGCCGCGGCCTGCAACTCGTCTACAACGTATTGCGAGGTATAGGCCTCGATCTCCCCCCTGCCGGCGGCCTCGAAAAAGGCTACTGTGGCAGCGTGCCCGTCCCGCGCTTCGTCAAAGAAATAGTTGAACATCGTCGTTTCCAGATACGCGCTTTGCTTCATTCCCATGTTTAGATTATACCACAGTTTTTGTTGTTAGCGAAGGGTCCTGCCTTTTTCACATAGAGCCGTAGCGCCGCCCTAGAGAAAAATCTTCCGCCAGGGTACGCACCTGGCCATCGAAAAGACTCCGTTCCACATCAATAAGCCGCTGGTTGGAAGACCCCCTAAAGCGAAGATCGATATTCCGCAGTTCTTGCATAAAGGGCCCGTCCACCAGAACATCGCTCGCCTCAAGCAGCCGCAGCCAGTCCGGTCTGCCCGGTGCGATAAGGTCTTCCCAAAGGTAGCCCGTAAAGGTCATCACCGAAAGCCCCAGGGTGTGCACTGCTTCGGCAAGCGTGGCGCAAGCCTCCGCCTGGGTAAAGGGATCGCCCCCCGAAAGGCTAAGCCCGTCCAGCAGAGGATTGGCTGCCAGGTTGCTCAGAAGTTCATCAATCGAAACTTCCCGCCCGCCCTCAAAGCTCTGTAACTGCGCGTTATGACAGCCGGGGCAGCGAAGTTCACAGCCCTGCACAAATAGCGCATAACGGAAGCCCGGCCCGTCCACTATAGACTCCGGCTCAATCCCGCCGATACGGATGCGGGCCAAACCCTTCGCGGCAGCCCCCTCGTTCTTATAGGCCATGCTTCACCCGGTCCCGCTCCTCCGCCCGCTTGGCGTTATTGAAACGTTCCAGAGTGCCTACCAGGTAGCCGGTGATTCTGCGTATCCGCTCAAAGGGAATATCCCCTTCCTCACGGCCGCACTTGGGGCAGCTCTGGCCGATGATGCCCCGGAAGCCGCAGACCGGGTCCCGGTCCAGGGGATGATTGAGGCTGCCGTAGCCGATGCCTGCTTCCTTCATGACCCGGACGATCTTTTCAAAGGCTTCGGGGTTTTTGGATGCGTCCCCGTCCAGCTCTACATAGGTGATGTGCCCCGCGTTGGTCAGGGCGTGGTAGGGCGCTTCCAGCCGGATCTTTTGCAACGCGCCGATGGGGTAATACACCGGAACGTGAAAACTGTTGGTATAATAATCCCGGCTGGTAATGCCGGGGATGGAGCCAAAAAGCCGGCGGTCTATTTTTACAAAGCGGCCCGAAAGACCCTCCGCCGGAGTGGCGATAAGCGAAAAGTTAAGTTTCCGTTTCTGGCTTTCCTCATCCATGCGGCTGCGGAGCCGGCTGATAATCTCAAGACCCAGGGCCTGGGCTTCGGCAGACTCGCCGTGGTGTTTGCCGCAGAGGGCGGTAAGGCACTCCGCAAGACCGATAAAGCCCAGGGTCAGTGTACCGTGCTTGAGGACTTCCCGAATTTCATCCTCCCAGCCTAGTTTGTCCGAATCGAGCCAAATTCCCTGGCCCATAAGGAAGGGGAAATTCTTTACCTTCTTCCGGGCCTGAATCTCGAAACGTTCCAGCAACTGTGCAATGACCATACCGGTGGTTTTATCCAGCTCAATAAAAAAGAGATCCCGGTTCCCCTTGGCCCGCAGAGCCAGCCGGGGCAGGTTGATGGAGGTAAAGCTTAAGTTCCCCCTGCCGTACGTGATTTCCTTTTCGGGATCGTGGATATTCGATATAACCCTGGTCCGGCAGCCCATGTAGGCAATTTCGGTCTCAGATCTTTCCGGCTTATAGTAGCGCAGATTAAACGGCGCATCCTGAAAAGAAAAATTGGGAAAGAGCCGTTTGGAACTTACCCGGCAGGCAAGCTGGAACAGATCGTAGTTGGGATCTTCCACATGGTAATTGATCCCCTCCTTGACCCGGAAAATCTGAATCGGGAAAATCGGCGTTTCCCCGTCCCCCAGCCCCGCCTCGGTGGCAAGGAGGACGTTTCTGACGATCATCCTCCCTTCGGCGGAAGTGTCGGTGCCGTAATTAATTGACGAGAAAGGAATCTGCGCCCCCGCCCGGCTGTGCATGGTATTGAGGTTGTGGATCAGCGCTTCCATGGCCTGGTATGTGGCCTTTTCCGTTTCTTCCAGGGCCTTGCTCCGGGCAAAGTCCTGGACCCGCTGGCAAATCTCCCGGCCAATTAATTCCGCCAGCGCTGCGGCCTCCAGCCTAAAATAATCCCCGGACCCGGTGGTGTCCGCCAGAAGGGGCCGTAAATCCCCGGCGAAAATATCCTCCAGAGCCTTGCCCGCCGCTTCCCGGGCCTGAGGCGCAAGAAGTTCAAGGGCCTTGAGCAAATTCTGCCGGTACAGTTTGGCGTAACTCTTGGCAACCCCCGGCGCAAGCCCCCGCTCAAAATTGGGAATGCTCTGCCCCCCGTGCTGGTCGTTCTGATTCGACTGAATGGCAATGCAGGCCAGGGCCGAGTAGCTGCGTATATCCTTAGGTTCCCGGATCGCTCCGTGGCCGGTACCGAAGCCGCCGCGGAACAGTTTATCAATATCGATCTGGCAGCACGTGGTGGTTAAGGTGAGGAAATCCAGATCATGAATATGAATGTCCCCTTCCCGGTGCGCCTTGGCATGTTCCGGGTTAAGGATAAAAAGCTCGTTGAAATGCTTGGCCCCTTCGGAGCCGTACTTCAGCATGTGCCCCATGGCGGTATTACCGTCGATGTTGGCATTTTCCCGCTTCAGGTCGTTATCTTTTGCGTCCTTGGCGGTTAGTTCCTCAAAGGTCCGCATCAACCGGGTGTTCATCTCTCGAATCCGGGTCCGTTCCGCCCGGTACAGAATGAACTTCTTCGCCGCCGAGCCCAGGCCGCAGTCAATCAGCACCTGCTCCACCGTGTCCTGAATGTCCTCAACCGCCGGCGCCCGCTCCCCGCAGCTCTTCTCCAGCCTGTCCACCGCCTTTTCCGACAAGGCCATGGCCTCTTCCCAGTCCATGGCCCCGGCGGCCATTCCCGCCTTGTAAACCGCGTTGGTGATCTTTTCAATATTAAAAGACACTTCCCGCCCGTCTCTTTTCCGAATCCGCGTTAGCATATACCCTCCCATTGCGGTTTTGATTTGTTTGCTATAAGTATCGGCTTAAGTATACGCAACATATAGCGTTGTTTTTGATATTATTACGCTATAGGTGTGGGGGTCAAGAGGGAAAGATGCGTTACCCCAAGAGAATACCGTGCCGCGCAAATCTGACCCAAATATGCGCGGGTTCAAAACTTGTGCCGGAACCCCGCTTCGGCCTCTTGCCGGCTGATTTCACCGGTATTGGCCTTGGCCATGAGCTCTACATCGTGATCCCGGAGTTTGTAGCCCAGGAGAACGAGGATCGTCAGGACCGTACCCACCAGGGGGAAGATGTTGTAGAGAAGCCAAATCTTATCTTCGAAGCCCGAAAGCTGGGCCGCCCCCTCGCCTTCGATAAACCCGATGGCTGCCAAGGTCAGAGCTGCCAGGGCCGAACTTATAGCCGCAATCAGCTTGGCCACAAAGGTCTGAATCGAAAAGGCCATACCCGAGGCATTGATCCCCGTCTTGTAGGCCCCGTACTCCACGCAGTCCGGGGTGAACATAAAGATGAGCAGCATGTTTATGGTACCCGGAATGCTCCCGATGCCCGACTTGATGGCAATGTAGAGGACGATGTTCCCGTAGCCTACCAGGAAAGCGATAAGATTCACCACTCCGCCTGCCACAGCGGACCAGAAAAAGAGCCAGTATTTTTCAAACCTCCGGCAAAGGAAGGGGAAAACCGCATAAACCCCCAGCCCCACGGGGATGCTCACCGCGCTCATCAGGGCGAGGAGGCTTTCGTCCCCCAGGTTGTACCGGGCAAAGTACATCCCAAAGGCCCCGGTAAAACCGAAAACGCCGGAAACCAGAAAGGCCAGGTAGAATATCAGCAGGTACTTGTTATGGGCCAGATAATAACCTATCTCCTTGAAGCTGTAACCCTTTTCCCGTTTGGTCAGGGCCGCCGCCGGGGAGACCCGTTCCCGGGCGATGATGCAGAAGGGGAGCATGGTCGCCAGAGCCAGGACCGCAAAAATGACGACCGTGGGAAACCAGCCGCCCACAGGCTGCCGGATAGCCGGCAGAACAAGCCCCACTCCCGTAGAACCCGCCACGGCAAAAAGCCGTCCGTAGGTCATAATGGAGGTACGCTCCTTCTGATTAGTGGTCATAGTGGTCACCATACCGTAGATAGGGGCATCGCACATGGTGTAGAAGGTATCGTAGAGCAGATAAGCCGCCATGGACCAGGCGATTTTAGCCCCCAGGGGAATAGTCGCCGGGACCGCATAGATCATCACCGTGAATATGGCAATGAAGGGCAGAGAAAGCCGCAGCCAGGGCAGAAACTTGGCGATCCGGTCCCGGAAGCGTATCCGGTCCATGATACCGCCGAAGATAGGGTCGTTGATGGCGTCCCAAATCTTGGCGACGAAGAGGATCAGCGCCACCGTAGCCGCGGCGATGCCGATATCCGTGTAAAACACGAGCAGGTAACCCGCCACGACATTGTAGATGAGGTTCTGCCCGAAAAGATAGGTCCCATAGCTCAGCCGTTCGGGAAAGCTGGTTACATAGCCCGGATTCTGCCGGAGTTTTTTGTTCATAAAGCCAGTATACGCCGGAATCACACAAAGAGCAAGGAAAAAAAGCCTTGCAAAGTTTTCAAGGCTGAGTCAAACACCCAAGCGCCCTCAAAGGTCCTAGAAAATCGCCCGCATCATCTTGGGGAAACCCCGTACAATTCTGATAAAAACCCCGTACGATTCTGATTAAAACCCCGTACGATTCTGATTAAAACCCGTACGTTTCTGGTAAAACCTCGTACGATTCTGATTAAACCCCGTATGTTTCTGATAAAAACCCCGTATGTTTTTGATGAAAACCCCGTATGATTCTGGTAAAAACCTCGTACGATTCTGATGAAAACCCCGTACGATTCTGATAAAAACTCCGTATGTTTTTGATAAAAACCTCGTACGTTTCTGGTAAAAACGCCGTACGTTTTGGAAAAAACCTCGTACGTTTCTGGTAAAACCCCGTACGTTTTGATAAAAACCCCGTTCAAAGTTTTCAAGACTGACGCAAACACTTAGGGCCCCTCAAACGTCTTATATGGAGAGCGGTTAGGTTGTACACTGAAACCGCAGGGAGCGGCACCAGGTGCTTATCGGCGAAGCATATCGGCAGTACGGCGGGGCCATGGTACAGGCCATGGCCAGGTTTTCCGGCGACGGGGAGGCGGCAGGGGACGCGGTTTCCCGGGCCTTTACGGCGGCGCTGGTGAACCGGCAGATGCTGGAGCGCATGCCCGAACCGGCCATGAAGGCCTGGCTCTACGCAACAGCCCGCAATGCCCTGGTGGATATGAAACGCCGGGATCAGCGCTGGCAGCCCCTCCCGGAAGAAGAACTGGCCGACGCGCATCAACCGGATCTGACGGACCGGCTTGCCGCGGAGGAACTCGTTGCCGGACTGCCGCCTTCCCTGGCGGCCCCGGTCAGGATGAAGTTCTTCCAGGGCATGAACGCCACGGAGATAGGCCGGGCCATGGGTCTGCCGCCTGCCACCGTGCGGACCCGGCTCCGGACAGCCCTGCGTCTGATGCGGCGGCGCTATACCATGCAAGGAGAAAACCATGGGTAACGACGAATCGAAGAAGAGCCTCCAGATCAACTGCGGCCTGGCCTGCCTGCTGCGGGACCGGGAGGGAGTGCTGGACAAGTACGACACGGTGCAGATTAATAGCGGCGCCATCATCGTATCTTCCGAATTAAACGCCAGGCTGGCGGCCAAGGGCGCGGCCCTGAATGGGGGGAGCGTCCAGGTCCAGGATATCAGGGGCGAAATCCTCCAGTTGGATGAGGGGGCCGTTATTGACGGCGCGGCGGACTACCGGGACCTCTTTATCATGGGCATCGGGGACCTGATCATCCGGGGCAGGGGCGCGGAGAGCCTTCGGAAAGCCGAGGGTCTCATCGTGGCCGGTACCCTCTACTACCCCGATGACAGCGACCGGGCCTGCCTTGCCAAGGCGCGGGGCGAGCTGCACTCCTACCCCGCCGGCGCCTGGCCCCTCCTGGGGAGCTATGAGGTGGGCCAGGCCCTGGCCGCCGTCCCCCCGGGAACGAAGCAGATATGGGTGTCCAAGACCCTCAAGGCCCTGGACGAAAAGGCCCTGGCAGGAGCCAAAGCCGGGGGCGTCAGTTTCGGCGCCAGGGACCTGCTGATCTACGAGGGCCTCAACGAAGGCTACGGCGCCCTTTTCAGCGCCCCCGGGCGGACCCTGGTTCCCGATGGCTACGAGGTGCTGGATACCCTGCGTGGGGCGGAGCTGCCCCTCCACGGCCCCAGGATCTTTGTACAGAGCGGCTTCTCTATGGATGAAAAGGACCTTCCCCTGCTCAACGAGCTGGAATCTATCATCGTAAAGGGCAAGGCGGATCTGCCGGTCGGCGCGGCCAAGGCCTTTCACCAAATCGGCCGGGCCGGGGAGTACCATCTCTTTGAAGGCCGCCCCTATGTGATCAACGGCTTTGAGCAGTTCAGCCACGATCAGCTACAGGCCCTGGTGGGGCGGGGCGAAAAGCTCTCCGTCCTGGTGAACGGCTGCCTCCTCTTTGCCGATGACGTGAGCCTGGAGGACATGGACTGCATCGCCACACTCTCTTACAACGGTATGGTGCTGGTACCCCCTACGGCGGCCAAGGCCGCCCTGTCATCCCGGCTGGGACAGGCCAACGGCGCCATGCTGGACACCGCCACGCTCCAGGCCGTAACCGGCAAGTCTCTCCCGGAACTGATAGCCCGGTATTCTGCCGGCGGCAGCATAGGGGAGGGCAGCCAGATCAACACCGGGACCTATCTGCTCATGTAGCCCCGCGTTCAAGGCAGGCTCATGGCCGGCCCTTAACCCAGGCAGAAGCCGCCGGTTAAGGGCCGGCCATTAAAGGCCGTTCCCTTGCTCCCGCCGGTTTGCCTTCTTTTAGCTCCCTATAAAAGTATTGACATCCATATAGCAACTATAATAGTATTAACTATGAAGGTTTTGGCGGATGTTTTTGATTATTATGCTCAATGCAATAAGTTGATCAATACTAATTTGTTGGAAATAATCAAAGCAAATGATATATTTAATAAAACACTTCCCGGGTATTATAAAAGCATCAATGATATTCTTTTTCATATCTTGGATGTAGATTTATCATGGATGAGCGATCTAAAACAGACAATAGACTCAGAAATATATGAAGAAGCATTATTTAAAAGTTTTGATGAAAAAAATAGTACCAATCCTTATAAAACTATAATTGGTTTTGAAAAAGACAGGATTAAACTTGATAACTTGTTCATAAAATTTGTCCATGAACTGCGAGCGCAAGAATTGGAAAAAGCGATAACATATAAACCGGATAAAACAAAAAAAGTATGGGAAGTATTAATCCATACATTTAATCATCAAACGCATCATAGGGGGCAAATTAGCCAAATATTGGACGAAAATGGAATAAATAATGATTTTTCAAATATGATTAGGTATGATATAAAAATATAGTATAATCAGCCACCCCCCGCCCGCGCTTTCCCGGCAGCCTCGCCAGCCCAGCGGCCCAAACAAAAACGGCCGCTGTTGCCGGAGACCGCCTCCTTCGCGCCTCACCCGCATGCCGCTACTGTGCCTTCACCAAGCTCCCTGCTGGCGCTGCCCGCTGTCCGTCCTGGTTCCAGGCACGGCTTTCGCGGTTCTCTGCAAGGTGAGCATCGGTTTGGACGATATGCTGCATCTCCTGCACAATTTCGCTGAGGGCGGCCAGGCGTACCGCCATTGACTCCTGCGTAGTCGCCCGGCGCGTTCCGCCGCGTTCAACTGCGGCGACCATCGCCTCCACCTCGGCGTCAACATCAATGGTGTTATATTCCATACATTCCTCCCTCCAGTAGATAGTAGAACTGCTTCCGCAGCCTCATGGCGTGAATGATCACCAAACAGTCCCTTTCAATATCTTCAATGGCGATAACTTCCAGCGCGGCGCCCAGGTGATCAAAGCCGGCAAAAAGACGCTTCGGCGGCGCCTCGTCAAGCAAGAGATCGCTGCGAAAGTTGAGCAAACAGGAGCGAATACTCGCCGCCGATATGCCGTGCTTGTGGGCGCTGTCCAGAATGACTAGGTCCATGTCTTGCAGTATATCACACTTCCCCCAAACCGTCAAATGCAAAAGAAGGCGGGGTCCCGCAAGACCCCGCCTTCAAACTTCCGGTAGTATCGCCCGGAGGCCGCCCTGTGCGAGAGCCGCGCCTTACTCCCAGTTCGCCGCCGTGTCGCTGTCCAGATTGACCCCCGGCCCGGCGGTGCTGTTTCGCTTCCTGACGACGTCGCTGACGCTGAGGCCATACACCGCGTGGCCGTTGCCGCCGGTAGCGGTGTTTTCCTTGGAACCGGCTGTATGCGCGGTATTGGTGTCGCCATAGATGGTACCCCCGGTCTTGGTGAAGGTACTCCCATAGTTGGACTGCATGAAGTAGCCGCTGCTGTACACCCCGCCGCCGACGCTGCCGGCGGTATTGCCGGATATTTCCCCGCCGGTCATGGTAAAAGTGCTAGCGCCGGAATAGTCGTAGACGAAGCCGTTTTGCACCCCGCCGCAGCTGCCGCCGTCGGCGGAATTGCCGGATGGTTTCCCGCCTTCCATGGTGAACGGGCCGCCCTATAAGGTGTCAACCC
>JAITNM010000026.1 GCA_031290475.1 Treponema sp.
TTTTTACCGGGGATATTCTCTTCGATGGGAACCGCCAGATAGCGTTCAAACTGCCGTTCCGTTTCAGGAAACCTGATTTCCGCAAGCCTCGCGGCGGCTTCAGAACTGACCACCCCAAGGGCGGCGATAAAGTTCTCCCAAAACCGCTCGCCGATATTATCCCGTTCGGAAAACTGCATCCAGGTGGTGAGGGCGTCATGCTTATTACGCAGGAAGGAATAAACCGAGTGGGTCTTGCCGTACCCCGCTCCGGCCACCACCGTTACCAGGGGGCTTTCCACCGCCTTCTCCAGAAGCCTGTCGATCTGCGGCCTTTCCAGGTAGACCTGATTCCCCTGCGCAAAAGGTACATTACTGTAAAACAGTTGATCCGGCGCCATTGCTCCTCACGTCCGAATGGCCGGGAGAATGACTCCCCGCCCTAAAGCACCCTACGCAAGCAGGTTATGGACCCCCTTGCGAAACAATACCGTATCGTAAAATCCTCACCCCTAGTCCGATTTGTTGTTTTTTTTTAAATCTTTGTAGTTTATTATTAAGTCTAAATACCTTCAAAGTCAACGGGACGCGGAATCCGTATACCTCGGTGAACCTGGGGGGAGGGCCAAACCCGCAATGTCCTCCAAAACCGAGTCCTCGATCTTCCGGTCCCCGGCGGTGTAGCCCAGTTTCCGGTCTGGCCGGGAATCGCCGTGGAAATCGCTCCCCCAGGTGACGTAAATCCCGAGTGCTTTTCCCAGGCTTTCAAGGCGCTTGCAGGACCGGACCTTGGTCGAAGGATGCCAGGCCTCAAGGCCGTCCAGTCCGTGATCTGCCAATTCCTGAATCAAGCCCGGCAGCCGGCCCCAGGCCACGTAGAGAGAAAGGGGATGGGCCAGAACCGCAATCCCCCCGGATTCTCTGATAATACCAAGGGCATGCTTAAACTCCAGGCCGGTTTTAGGAACATAAAAAGGCCGGCCCTTCCCCAGGTATTGGGAAAAAGCCTGTTCCCGGTTTTTGACTACCCGCCGCCGGACCAGCAGTTCGGCTAAGTGGGGCCTTCCAACGCTTCCCCGCCCCCCCGCCAGGACCTTAAGTTCCTCATAATCCGCCTCTACCCCCAGTTCCCCGAATCTGTCCAGAATTTCCAGGTTCCGTTTTTCCCGGGATTGGGCCATGGAAACCACCGCTTCTTGAAAAGCCTGGCTTGGCCGGCTGATCCCCAAGCCCAGGAGGTGAAATTCGCCGGGGGGCGATACGGTAGTGGTTCCCGGCTCCCAGGTTATTTCAAATTCAACTCCCGGAATAAAACGGATTCCCCGTTTTTTCGCCTCGCTTTCAGCCTCTTGAAGTCCGTCTATGGTATCGTGATCCGTAAGGGCGATGGCGGAAAGCCCCCCTTCCTGGGCAGTACGGATAAGTTCCCCCGGAGCCAGGGAACCATCGGAAGCGGTTGAATGGGTATGTAAATCAATCATAATTTTTGGGGAAAACCGGAATTTGGCCGGCTTTTCCATATTCCGAAATTACCCATACGGTGACAGGCGCCGGAATAGATATATTCTATCGGATTTTGGTGATATAATCACCCTATACGGAATCGTTGACTGATACCGCTTGGGAACCTAGAATTACAGTACAGGATAAAAAATGGATAAACCGGGAATGCTTGAGTATACGCTTAAAAATGGGATGGTTGTGTCTTCAGTAAATAAAACAGGCTCAGATACGGTCGGAATTTCGGCAAAAAAACTGGCCGCTCCGAAACCGAATGTACCATCGGTAGATCTTAAACAGAGCTCAGTGGTATACCCCTCCCTCATCAACACCCATGATCACTTGCAGGGTAATTACCTGCCCCCGGTAGGGCCAAAGCCGGGCAATTATTATCTTACCTGGCTTCCCTGGGATAAGGATCTCCATGCGTCGGCTACCTTCACCGAGCGTTCTAAGCTGAACCGCGGCGAATTATATGCCCTGAGCGGGTACAAGTGTCTTTTTTCCGGGGTCACCACGGTCAACGATCATTTTCCCCAGGCGATAAACCGGGAATTTTTACCGGCCCTTCCCATCAGGGCAATTCTGGAATATGGCCTGGCCCATGAGGCTTCATCCTACGACCTTAAATGGGGAGACGGTCTTGAGGTGGAGCACCGGCGGGCGGTAAAAAACAAGTGGCCTTTTATCACCCACCTTGCCGAAGGTTTCGACGCCGAATCCATGCAGGGTCTGGAGTCCCTCGAAAAAATGGGCATCCTGGACAAGCACTGCCTCTTTATTCACTGTATTGGCTTCAGCGATGCCGATATAGCCAGGGTTTCCAAGGCCCAGGCCAGTGTTTCCTGGTGCGCCGCTTCGAATATGCTGATGTTCAATGTGACCGCCAAAATACGGAAAATGCTCAAGGCGGGGGTTAATGTTACTATTGGCACCGATTCTTCCGCCACCGGTTCTTATAATATTCTTGAAGAAATACGGTATGCCCGGAAGCTCTATCAGAATATGTATGGTGAGGATCTTCCCGCAAAAACACTGTTTCAAATGGTCACCGGTAATGCCGCCAAGGCATTTTGGCTTGATAAAAAAATCGGTACCCTGGAAGAAGGTAAATTGGGTGATATTCTGGTACTCCGCGGGACCATGGACGATCCTTTTGAAAACTTTGCGGCCGCTTCCATGGAAGACATTGAATTACTGACCCTGGAAGGGAAGCCGGTTTACGGGGAAAACCGGTTTATTGAACTTTTCGGCGGCAGCCTGCCCACAGGCTATTCTGAAATAATGGTGGGCGGACGGCCTATGTTTGTTTTGGGCGATCCTGCCTTGCTTTACCGGACGGTAAGGCAAAAGGTCGGGTTTAAGAAAGAACTTTCATTTCTGCCTTTCAAGCCTGATTCAACGGGGGATTAAATGCCGAAGGCGCTGCAATTCCGGCAGGGGTCGGTTATTTATTTCCAGGATGACCAGCCGGATAAAATTTTTCTCCTCCAGCAGGGGGGGGTAAATTTAAGCTACCAAAATATTGAGACCGGTCTTGATGTACATGAACTTGTGCAGACAGGGGAATTCTTCGGGGTAAGGTCCACCTTGGGCAAATATCCCCGGGAAGAAAACGCCATAGCGGTGCAGGATTCCAGTGTCATGGCTTTTACGGTAAACGAGTTTGAGCAGGTTGCCACGGCGAACACCCGGATCATTCTCAAGATGCTCAAGGTGTTTTCCACCCAGATACGGCGGATACATAAACAGGTATCAAATTTGCTGCAGGAAAATACCGATTCGGATCCGGAATTCGGCCTTTTCAACCTGGGTGAGTATTACGTTAAAAACAAGAGGTTTCCCCAGGCACAGTATGTCTGCAGCAGGTACCTTATCTACTATCCCTCGGGAAAATACGCGGATAAGGCCGCCAGATACCTTGAAGCGTCGGAACTGTACCTCAAAAAGTACGGCAAGGGAAAACCCTCCGCCGGAGGAGTTTCCAAGGGCGCGGCGCCTTCCCGTTCCGGGCCGCAAAAACCGGCGCTGTTTCCGGAGGGGGGCGCCAAACCGCCTGCCGCCGATACGGCTCAAACCTACAACAGCGCTTTAAACAACATTGCCCAGGGAAAGTACCAGGAGGCGTTTACCGCCTTAAAGAAGATAGCCGATTCAGAGGGCAATTCGGAATACGGGGCCAAGAGCGCTTTTGAAATGGGCCGCTGTATTTTCCTGTTGGGAAAACACGATGAATGTATAAAGTATTATACCCAGATGCTGATAAAGCATCCTAAATATCCTGATATAGCAAATGTGCTGTTTTTTATGGGACAATCCCATGAAAAAGCAAGTCATAAGGATCAGGCGATTTCGTTTTATAATAAGGCAATCGCCCTGTCCAAGCCTGACGGCCCCGGGGCCAAAGCGAAAGAAGCCCTGGCCGCATTGGGAGGTTAGCATGGCAATGGATATGTCTACATTCAGCCGTTTTGCCCGGACCTACCAGCCGGGAGAGATGATCTTCTCTGAATTTGAACCTGGAGATACTTTTTATATGATCCAGGAAGGCAGAGTGGAATTAGTAAAGGTTATAGGAGATATCGAAAAGATCCTTGATATCATAGGACCTACTGAGATGTTTGGCGAAATGGCGATCTTGGAGAATTCCCCCCGTTCCGCCACTGCCATCGCTCTGGATACCGTAATGGTGTTGGAATTTAACAGACAGAATTTCGAAATTCTCATGATGGGTAATCCCCAGCTGGCCCTTAAGCTCCTCAGGATCTTTGCAAAACGGATCTACGATTCCAAACGGAGATTTATGATCCTCACCTTGACCGATCCTCAGGCGAGGATAGCCGATGTGTTTCTCATGCTGGATGAAACCACTCCGGAGCTGGAACGCTGGAACGAAAGCCGGGAATTTAAAACCACCGTAGACGATGTGGCCCGCTGGGCGGGGATCAATGCCGTGAAAGCCCGGGAAGTGCTGTCGCATTTTATGACACAGCGCAGGATAGAGATATACCCGGATAAGATAGTAGTAAAGAATATTAACGATTTTGTCCGGTTTGTGAGCTCCCAGCGGAAAAGTAAATAAAGGGAAGCCGCTAGTACCCTGTAAAGGCTAAACAGGCGAGTTAAGAATAAAACCGCCAAGTCGAAAAACCAAGAATTTAACCACAGACCACACGAACCACACGTACGAAGAGGATATCTCGAACAAAAAGTCTGTGCCGTCTGTGTGGTTCGTGGTAAATTTTCTTTGTTCTACCTTGCCATTTAGTGTTTACAAGGTACTAGGATTTTTTTCATTTTCTGCCCAGCACAAAAACAACCGCTTTTTTCCCCGAGAGTAAAATCGGAATGGTTTCCTTTTTCTCAAAAACGCCCTCTTTTTCCAGCGCCCCCCTTAAGATTTCCGTCTTTGCGGTTAATACTACCGCCCGGCCGCCGCTCTTCAGGACCTTCCCAAAAACAGAAACCATATCGGCGTAGAATTCTTCTCCCTCCCCTTCTCCGAAAGCTTTCTTGTCGTAAAATCCCCAGGGCGGATCCGTGATTATAGCGTCAATGCTTTTTGGGGGCAGCAAGGCGGTAAGCCTCCGAAAGTCCGCCTTCTCGAAATGACCGCGGCTCTGCAGGCCGGCTGAGATCTTGTTCCGGGCGTGATTCAAAACCTTGGGATCAATATCAAAAGCGTAAAAACAGGTGACGGGAAAACGTGTAAGACGCTCTGAAGGAATGGAGCCGTAGCCGCAAAAGGGGTCGCAGACAGTATCGCCGGGAAGCGGTTCCGAAAGACGGCAGAGCATCCAGGCCAGGGGAAGGGGCAGTTCCCCGGGATGGAGGGTTTTCTCAAAACTTCCATGCCTGGTAAGGCGTTTCATAAACACCGAGAAACCTTCGCTCCGGTAGAGAAACCAGAATTCCGTATCGGGCCGTGCGCGATCCACGGCGAGTCCCGACTCTTTGGCGATATACTTTTCCGTATCAGCCTTGATCTTTTCATTCACCGCCGCGGGTTTGTTTTCCCGGGAAGCGATGATCCTGAAAGACCGGATCTTGCCGTTATTTTCCGTGATGACAGGATTTGCACCCAGGGCGCAGGCCTGTTTCATGTGGGAATCCAGGGCCAGGGAAGGGACAGGTTTTTCAATAATATTAATAACCGCAAAAATGTTGTTAAAGCAGAAAAAATTGAGTTTGTCATAGCTGCAAGCGGTTTTAAAGACAACCGCCCCATCGAGCAGTTTTTGTATTACCCCGTCGGTGAGGCGTTCCCGGATAACCTTCTCAATGATACTCCCCATCCCCGGGACAAATGAGGCGTAGTAGATCAGCTGCATCCCGTTGTTCCGCCGCAGGTGTCGTGCGACGCCTGCAAGTAGATCAGCTGCATCCCGTAGTCCCCCCGCAAGTGTCGTGCGACACCTGCGAGCAATCCTAGCTGCATCCCGTTGTTCCGCCGCAGGTGTCGTGCGACACCTGCAAGTAGATCAGCTGCATCCCGTAGTCCCCCCGCAGGTGTCGCATTTCATGCAGGTGCCGTTTCTTACCAGGGTGAAGGAACCGCAGGCGGGGCAGGGATCGCCTTCGTAGCCCTTGATCCGCGCCTGGGCAATCTGGCTGTCCAAATGAACGCCTCCTGCGGCATTTGCCGTCCTTGCCGAAGCGGCAGCGCCGATACTCCCCGGCGTCTTTTCAGACAGGCTTTCGGCTTTTACCGGAAGGGCCGCTGTTTTACCGTCGCCCTTTGCATGGGAGCGGGGGAGGCGCTGTTCGGCATGACCTTCCCCCAGATCCTCCTTGGTGGAAGTTGTCTGGAGGTCCTCGGGTTTTACCTGGCCCAGGTCGGTACGCTTGAGGTAGCTGATGGCCAGATCCCGGAAAATGTAGTCGATGACGCTGGTGGCCATTTTTACGTACTCGTGGCCATGGACCACGCCGTTGGGCTCAAACTTGGAGAAGGTGAAGGCGTCAACGTACTCTTCCAGGGGAACGCCGTACTGAAGCCCCAGGGATACGACGATAGCAAAACTGTTGAGGAGGCTTCTGAACGCCGCCCCCTCCTTGTGCATGTCCAGGAAAATTTCCCCCAAAGAGCCGTCATCGTACTCCCCGGTGCGGATAAAAATTGAGTGTCCGCCGATCTTGGCCTTCTGGGTGTAGCCGCTCCGCCGGTTGGGCAGGGAACGCCGTACCCCCCGGGTATCCTTCGCGGCAAACCGGTCCGCCGGAACAGGACGTTCCGGGGCGTTCAGGTTGCGCTCTACCGTAAGGATGGCGTCCGCCAGGAGATCTGTTTCCGGGGCGAAGGACGACAGGGGCTGGGAAAGCTTTGAACCGTCCCGGTACAGGGCCACCGCTTTCAGGGCGCTTTTCCAGGAAAGCATGTACGCCCCTTTCACATCTTCATAGCCTGAAATGTTGGGCATGTTGATGGTTTTTGAAATCGCCCCGGAAATAAAGGGCTGTACCGCGGCCATCATCCCGATATGGGCCGTCCAGGGGATGGAGCGCCTGCCGTTCTTCCCCGAGGGAGTGGCAGTATCGAACACCCCGTAATGTTCCTTCTTGAGGAGGGGCGCTCCCTCAAGGCCCATGGTTCCGCAGGTGTAAAGTTCAGCGCTTTCAATTTCCTCATCCGTAAAGTCCAGATGCCTGAGGAGGCTGAAGCCGGACAGCGACCAGGTGGCCTCGGGAACCCGCAGGTTTTTTTCCACAAATTCTTTCCCCAGAATCCAGGGATTGAACACCCCCTCCAGGCTGAGACTGGCCTTTACCGCCTCCTCCGCCAGGGCTATTGCTTCCGCCGTAAAACCCCGGCTTTCCAGGGCCTCCGCGTTGATGCCCGGCGCCCCGGCAAAGGTTTTCTTTCCCGTGGCATAGGAGGTAATTTCCTTGATCGCCTCGGGGCTGTACCCCAGGGCCTCAAGCGCCGGGGGTACCGACTGGTTGATAATTTTGAAGTACCCCCCGCCGGCAAGCTTTTTAAATTTTACCAGGGCAAAGTCCGGCTCCACACCGGTGGTGTCGCAGTCCATGAGAAGGCCGATGGTTCCTGTGGGGGCAATGGCGCTCACCTGGGCGTTTCTGAACCCATGGGCGCTGCCCAGTTCCAGGGCTTCGTCCCATACCTTCTTTGCGGCCTCAAGGAGGTAGGGCGGGCAGTGGGCCGGCTCTATCCCTTTTGGGGGGATGTGGATCCCTTCGTACCCGGTTCCCGGGGCGTTGTTTGCCGCCCGCCGGTGGTTCCGGATCACCCGGAGCATGTTCTCCCGGTTTTCGGCAAAACGCGTAAAGGGGCCCAGGGCCGCCGCCATCCGGGCCGACTGGGCATAGGCTTCCCCGGAAAGCAATGCCGAAAGCGCCCCTGCCACCGCACGGCCTTCCTCGGAATCGTAAGCCAGGCCCATCACCATAAGGAGGCTTCCAAGGTTGGCGTAGCCCAAGCCCAGGGTCCGGTATTCGTAGGATAACCGGGCGATCTCCGGCGCGGGGAATTGGGCCATCACCACAGAGATTTCGAGGATCGTGGTCCATATCTTTACGGCATGAAGGTAACCTGCCACATTAAAGGTTTTAGTTTTTCTGTCGTACAGAACCACTAGATTAATTGATGCAAGATTACAGGCGGTATCATCCAGGAACATGTACTCCGAGCAGGGGTTGGACGCCCGGATCTCCCCGCCTGCGGGGCAGGTATGCCAGTCGTTTATGGTAGTGTGGAACTGCAGGCCCGGGTCCGCGCACTGCCAGGCCGAACGGGCGGCCTGTTCCCAGAGTTTTCTTGCCTTGACGGTCTTTACCGGCGCCCCGCTGATCCGCCCGGTAAGGGGCCAGTCCCCGTCATTCAGCACCGCCTTCATAAATGCGTCCGTTACCCGGAGGCTGTTGTTTGAAGACTGGCCGGAAACGGTGTTGTAGGCCTCGTCATCCCAGGCGGTGCTGAACACCTGGGGGTTCACCTCATCATCCCCCTGCTCAAGGCGGCGCAAAAGCTGGTAGAGGTACGTGGGGGGGATCTTGTCCCGTAAGGCCTGACGCAGGGCGGCGGCAAGCTCGTGGTTCTTCTCGGCATTGAATTTATCCGCGTCCGGGCCCCGGAAGGCGGTGAGGGCCTTTTTTACCCCGTCCAGGTCCTTCTTTACCACCGCCGAACCGGTGACCATGGCGGCCACCTTGTGTTCCTCCGAAGCCTTCCAGTCCATGTACTTTTCCACATCCGGGTGGTCCACATCCAGGGTTACCATTTTGGCCGCCCTCCTGGTGGTACCCCCGCTCTTAATCGCAGACGCGGACCGGTCGCCGATCTTGAGGAATGACAGCAATCCCGAAGACACCCCGCCGCCGGAAAGCCTTTCGTTAACCCCCCGGATCTTGGAGAAATTGGACCCCGTGCCTGAACCGTACTTGAAAAGCCGGGCTTCCCGGGTCACCAGGTCCATGATGCCCCCTTCGTTTACCAGGTCATCTTCAATAGAAAGGATAAAACACGCATGGGGCTGGGGCCTTTTGTAGGCGCTGCCGGATTTTTTGAGTTGGCCGTCTTCGGGATCGAAATAATAGTGCCCCTGGGCAGGACCGTCGATGCCGTAGACCGCGTAGAGGCCGGTGTTGAACCATTGGGGGCTGTTGGGGGCCGCCATCTGACGGGCCAGCATGTAGCAGGTTTCATCGTAGAAGGCCTTTTCGTCCTCTTCGGCGTCAAAGTAGTTGTTTTTCCGGCCCCAGTCGAGCCAGGTATAGGCCAGGCGGTGGAAAACCTGGCGGCTGTCGTGTTCCGCGCCGTCTTCGGGCAGGGAAATGCCGGGGTCCGTCTTGGCCGGAGGGGGAAGCCATTCCTTCCAGGCGTAAATTTTGTCCGCCGGAACCCCGGCTTTGCGGAAATACTTCTGGGCGATAATGTCCGTGGCGATCTGGCTCCAAAAGGAAGGCACTATTACCGTGTCTTCCTGAAAGATCGCCTTGCCGTCGGGGTTCCGTATCTCGCTTTTCCGTTTTTCGAAGGTAATATCCTGATAAGGTCCTGTCTTGACCCTGGTAAAAAGCCGTTCAATGTTCATTCCGGTTGTTCCTCCCAATAAACCACATCATATATAGCGTTATGTTTCAAAAACATACCCCATATAGGGTGTGCTTTACAAGGGTAAATAAAGTTTTTTTGTAAATTTTTTTGCAATACTACTTTTTACAATTATTTCAAAATTATTTTGCCCCCAAGACGAACCACCCTGCCATGGACGGCAGGGGCGACGGACTTCGCTGTTCTTGCTTGGTGCGCGGGGCTTTTTCGCCTTTTTTACTAGTGTAATCACAAAAAAAGTACCTGACTTTCCCTCCGGCTCTGTTTTGGGCTATATTGCCCTTAATGATCTCTAACAGCACCGGCCTGTCCAATGGAAACGTCGAAAAGTCCCTCGCCCTTGCCTCGGCCCTGTTCCCGGGGGAGGAATGGGTGTTGAAGGAACCGCATATCCGGGTGGCCCGGAGCCGCTTACCGGAGGAATACAAGGAACCGGAAAAATGGGCTAAAGAGATGTCCCAAGTGCGGATTTTGACCGGACGTGGGAGTACGGCCTACTTCTTGCCGGAGCATGAACTGAAAGGAGA
>JAITNM010000215.1 GCA_031290475.1 Treponema sp.
AACCCCCCCCCCCCCCTACGGCCTTTACTGGTTAGATAGTTTTTCTCCCCTACAGGTAACATCGTCCGCTGCCCATGCGCCCCCGATTCGGGAGGCGGTCATGGCTTTTCCCCCGATCCATTCTAAATCCAAAGCTGGCCGGTTCCGAAAACCGCGTCCTCCGCGCCGCCGCATCATCGCGGCAGGGTTGGGCTTATTACACATGAAAATACAGGGCATAAGCTCTGCAAAAAATTAAGTTGAAGGATGGTTTTGAAGATGAAAAAGAACGGTTTTTTCATGGGGATGCTGCTGATAACAGTAATTATCAGCCTCGGTCTGACCGGGTGTTTTACCCCGCCCGCGGTAGTTTCTCCGGGCGAAGCATTGGATGCGCTGGGATCCTCTCGCGCAAATGAACTACAGTACATTGCGGGCGCGAACATAGTCCTTGTTTTAATGCGCACGAAAAATGGTCAACCCGACGCAGGCGCCACCATAAGAAATGGACAGCCCGCTTATACACGGGAAGCGGTGTCGATTCCCTTTCAGACCAAAGGAGTTGTCGTACAACGCAGATCCGGTGAAGATGGCCGTCTTGCGCTGGGTGTATCGTTCGAAGCGGATCAAAGCAAAATTTTGTGGTTTGTACAAACCACCACAGAATTGGCGCCGTATTCAAACTACGTTCTTGCCCTGGATGAGTCCTCTACCGAAAATCACGCGGTCGTACAATATGGCGGGGCCTATTATTGGGTTTTGTACGGCGCGGGCGCCCAACTCGGCATTATTGAAAAATTCAGCGTAAATAGACAAACAGCCAAGGGCGCGAAAATCCAGTAACCGCATACTGAGTTTCACGCCGCGTTTGACGGTCCCATACAAGAATGGCGCCGATGCCGCCGGGTGGGGGCACTGCTCTCATCCGGTGTCGCTTAATCCACCCGCCATTCCGGGCGCATTTTTTGGCGCTCTCCCGGCTGCGCCCCGGCGCAGCCGGGAGAGCGCCAAAAAACCGGGCTATGCGGGGCTCCGCTAGCCCACCTCCGGTGGGCACGCTCCGTCCTCTCCGGCTGCGCCGGAGAGGATGCTTCGCACCCCTTCTATCCCTTGCGCGGCTCCCTCTCAGACGAAAAATCGCTTTAAATTGCGAATCGCTGGCTGTCAATGCGCAAGCTTGACAAAATCGGCCTGTTTTGTTAGATTAGATCTCACGGATTCACCGGTTTCCCGCAGTGGGCAGGCTGGTGCGTGAACACGATAGAAGTGAGGTTATATACATGGCTGTACCCAGAGCGAATACGTCGAAAGCACGGACCCGCCGCCGTCAGGCGCTTAATATGCGCCTCGTTGAACCAACCCTGGTCAAATGCGGCACCTGTGGGAACAAGGTTCAGCTTCACCGGGTGTGCCCCAAATGCGGTTTTTACCGGGGCAAACAGGTGATGGTTCCTGAATCAAAAGTCTAACGAGGAGAAGAACATGGACGAATTGTTCGAAAAAATGAAGAAACTCATCGCCGGCAAACTGGAGATCGATGGGGCCAAAATTACCCTGGACGCATCCTTCCGCCAGGATCTGGGCGCGGACAGCCTGGACACCTACGAATTAGTTTACGCCATCGAAGAGGAAATGGGCGTTTCCATTCCCGATGAAAAGGCCAACGAATTTGAAACGGTCCGGGATGCCTACGACTATATTAAATCCCAGCAAAAGTAAGGAACAACTTTCCCCGGAACCCCGGGCGCGGGAACTTTCGGCGCCCGGACCCGGCCGGAAACGGGAATTGGCGGCTTTCCTTAAAGCCGCGGGTCTCCGGTTCAAAAACCAGGGTTTTTTGAACCAGGCGTTTATACACCGGTCGGTTTCCAACGAATCCGGGCGCCTGGGGAACAACGAGCGGCTTGAATTCCTGGGAGACGCCGTCTTGGGGGCGGTTACCGCCACCCTGCTCTACGAAGAACTGCCGGATAAAAGCGAGGGAGAGCTCGCAAAGATAAAATCCGTGGTGGTTTCCGAGAATGTGCTTGCCGGCGTGGCCCGGGAACTGCAGATTGACAGCCTGCTCCTCCTGGGTCGGGGCGAGGAACTTTCCGGCGGCCGGGAAAAAAACGCCATTCTGGCGGATACCCTGGAGGCCCTTATCGGTGCCCTGTACCTGGATTCCGGGTACAGGGCCGCCCGCGACTTCGTAAGCCGTTGGATGCGCGGCGAAATTCACCGGGTTCAGGACAACCGCCACTATCAGGACTATAAATCACTCTTGCAGGAATTAACCCAGAGCCTCTTCCGAAGCTACCCGGAGTACGCCCTGATCAAGCGGAGCGGCCCGGACCACGAGCGCATCTTCTGGGTGGAAGTGATGGTGGACGGTAAAACCTTTGGCCCCGGTATGGGAAAAAACAAAAAAAGCGCCGAACAGGAGGCCGCCCGCCTCGCCTACCGCGCTTTTTCCGAATCTTAAAATTTTTGGCAACTATTCAGTCGTAGCGTGATTTCAGAACTTTTCTTGTTCTCCAGTGCTTTAACAAAGGGGGCTACCGCCCCCTTTCGCTCCCAATCGGCTCATTTCGGGGTTAAAAGCCCCTTCATTCCGCCGATTTTCGCTATCCCCCGCAGGCGACTGAATAGTTATCAAATTTTTTATAATTTTTTTGTTGACATATGGCGAATTCCGGGGGAAAATAGTGCTATTGGAGGATACACAATGGCAAAAAAAATTGAAACCAAGTTGACCCCGAAACAAAACCTTCACCGTATGTTGCGTGGTCAGATGCCCG
>JAITNM010000055.1 GCA_031290475.1 Treponema sp.
AAGGGGGTGTGCCCCGAATCGCTGGGCCGGCTGAACATAGCGTAGCGCTCTCCAATTTTGCGGGGGAAAAGTACGCCGTTCCGGTTAAAGGGCATCAGGGCGTTTTCCATCTGGTAGAAGGTTTCAAAATCGTGGGTATAACCCAGACCGATGGTGGGACCGTGATACCCGTTGCACCAAATAATATAAAAACGGTCCTCGATAAAAACTACCCGGGGGTCGTATTTGTAATCCGAATCCGGCAAGCCCGCATCGGTCTTGATAAAACTGACAGGCTGGTCGCCGATGGTCCAGTGGATGCCGTCCTTGCTTTTCCCGGCATGGATGTTCATGCGCCGGGATGTATCATCACAGCGGAACACCCCGGCAAACCCGTCTTTATAAGGAACCACGGCGCTGTTAAAAATACTATGGGAATGGGCGGTGAGGTTCCGTTTAATAACCGGATTGGCCTGATACCGCCAGAGGATTTCACTCTCCCGAAGGGCTGCGGGCCGATCTTCCCAAGGTATATTGGGAAGGGGTTTTGCGTTGCGTAAAATGGAATCGCTCATGTTCTTCTCCAACGCATTAAATAATTGATTAATATGATTTTAACATCACATATCCAGCTTGTCAACTTTTTCTCTTTTTTCATGTCTCTTGACACAATAGTAATGCATTAGTTAAATGGAATCTGATGAAATCACACGTAAAAATGAGTGATATGGCAAAAGCGTCAGAAGGAATGAGTTATGCCCCGAAAGGAAAGGTCAAACCCGTAGTCAAAAAAGGGGGATTTGCTTTCGCTGTGGCCGCCCTTGATCACGGCCACATATACGGTATGTGCAACGGCCTTATAGAAGCCGGGGCGGATCTCAAATGGGTATACGATCCGGACCCCAAAAAGGTAAAAGCTTTTATTGAAAAATTCCCCCAGGCCAAAAAAGCCCGCAGTGAAGAAGAGGTTTTTTCCGATCCTGAAGTAAAGCTCGTGGCAGGCGCGGCGATCACCTCGGAACGCTGCGCCCTGGGGCTGCGGGCTATGGCAGCCGGCAAGGACTACTTTACCGATAAGGCCCCCCTGACCAGCCTGGACCAGCTTAAGGCTGCCAAGGACGCGGTGAAAAAAACTAAAAAGAAATATATGTGCTACTACAGCGAACGCCTCCATGTGGAAAGCGCCGTCTATGCCGGTGAGCTTGTTACTCAGGGGGCCATAGGAAAGGTAATCCAGGTTCTGGGCATAGGCCCTCACCGCATGGGCGATCCCAAAAGCCGGCCGGACTGGTTTTATAAAAAAGAAAAATACGGCGGCATACTCTGCGATATAGGGAGTCATCAGATAGAGCAACTCCTTTTTTATGGGGGCTGCAAAGACGCAAAGGTGGTCCGCAGCCAGGTGGGCAATTACAATCATCCCAAATACCCTGAGCTTGAGGATTTTGGCGATGCGGTTCTGGTGGGCGACAACGGAACGACCCAGTACTTTCGGGTGGACTGGTTTACCCCCGACGGTCTTCAGAACTGGGGCGACGGCCGGACCTTTATTCTTGGGACCGAGGGCTATATCGAATTGAGAAAATACCTCAATGTGGGTATTCCTTCTTCCGGCGGGGACCATGTTTTTCTGGCGAACAAGAAGGGCGAAACCTACATCAATGTTTCCGGCAAAGTAGGCTATCCTTACTTCGGCCTGCTTATTCTGGATTGTCTTAACCGTACCGAAAAGGCCATGACCCAGGAGCATTGCTTTAAGGCGGCGGAACTCTCCGTCAAAGCCGAGATGAAAGCGGTGAAGATAAAATAAATTGATATAAAGCGGGAGAAAATATGGAAAAGGTCAGGGTCGGTATTATCGGCATTGGCAACATGGGTTCGATCCATGCAAAAAACATATTCGAAGGAGCCATACCCTCGCTGGAACTGACGGTAGTGGCGGACATGAGGGGCGAGAGGCGGCAGTGGGCGCTGGACAATCTGGGAAGCGGCGTTACGGTTCTATCCGAGGGCGAGGAACTTATTACCGGAAAACTCTGTGATGCGGTGATCATTGCCGTTCCTCATTACCAGCACCCGCCTTTGGCGATAAAGGCTTTTGAGGCGGGGCTTCATGTAATGTGCGAAAAGCCCGCCGGGGTATATACCGGGCAGGTTACGGAAATGAATGCCGCCGCGGAAAAAAGCGGCCTTGTGTTTGCCATGATGTTTAATCAGAGGACCAACTGCCTCTACAGGGAGATGCACCGTCTGGTAACGGGGGGTGAGCTGGGGGCCATAAAGCGGGTCAGCTGGATCATCACCGATTGGTACCGGACCCAGAGCTACTACGATTCCGGGGATTGGCGCGCTACCTGGGCCGGAGAGGGAGGCGGCGTCCTTATCAACCAATGCCCCCATCAACTTGATCTGCTTCAGTGGATCTGCGGTATGCCTTCCAGGGTTCGGGCTTTTTGCCACAACGGAAAATGGCACAATATCGAAGTAGAGGACGATGTAACCGCCTATTTTGAATACCCCAGCGGAGCAACGGGGACTTTTATAACAACAACCGCCGATGCTCCCGGCACAAACCGTTTTGAGATAACCCTGGAATACGGAAAACTAGTCTGCGAGAACAACGA
>JAITNM010000285.1 GCA_031290475.1 Treponema sp.
AGCATTCAGCAGCTTGTGTGTATTGCCAGGGCTTTGGTGCGGAACCCAAAGGTGCTTATTCTTGATGAACCGACTTCCGCCCTTACCGAAAGTGAAACCCGGAACCTTCTGGACATTCTGCGGGAGCTCCGCTCTAAAGGCATCTCCTGTATTTATATTTCCCACAAGCTTAACGAGGTCCTTGAGATTTCCGATCGCATAAGCGTTATGCGCGACGCCCGGCATGTCAGGACTTACAAACGCGAAGAATTTGATACAAAAAAAGTAGTTGAAGATATGATCGGCCACCGCATTGATACCATGTATCCTGCCATGGATGGCCGCGAAATCAGCCATGAAGTGATGAGGGTGGAGCATTTTCAGGTACAGCATCCCAATTCTACCATTAAAAATATAATTGAAGATGTAAGTTTTACCCTGTACCGGGGCGAAGTTCTGGGTCTTTCGGGTCTTGTGGGAAGCGGAAGGAGCGAGCTTCTGCGCGCGGTGTTTGGCGCCCTGCCGAAGCGGAATGGGAAACTTTTTATTGAAAACGCGGAACGCCACATCGGCGACACCCGCTCGGCAATCAGGAACGGCATTGGTTTTTTGACCGAAGATCGCAAGAAAGACGGATTTGTAGGCACCATGAACGTCCAGGAGAATATGACTTTGTCGATTCTCAAACAAATTACCAATGCTTCGTTTATCGACAACAAGCTGGAAGAACAAAAAGTCCGGCAGTATTTTGATTCCCTTAAAATTAAAGCCCCTTCGCCAAAAACACAGATTATAAACCTTTCGGGGGGAAATCAGCAAAAAGTGGTTCTTGCTAAATCCCTTCTTACGGAAATGAAAGTTCTCCTTTTGGATGAACCAACTGTCGGTATTGACGTAGGCGCCAAGTCGGAGATTTACAAGATTATCAAAGAACTGGCCGAGGGCGGGCTTGCAATTGTGATGGTGTCATCGGAATACCCGGAGCTTTTGGCAATGTGCGACCGCTTTGTTATTATCGCCAACGGCCGGGTTGCGGGAGAACTTAAGAAGAACGAAGCGGACGAAGAAAAGATAATCCGCATGGCCTCGGGCCTGTAAAACAGCTGTAACCAGAAAGGCGCAAGCGTTTCGTTACAAATAAATTGAGGAGAAAAGAGATGAAGAAAGTGACAATTTTCGTAGTGGCCCTGCTTTTGGCGGTAGCGCCTTTGTTTGCCGGCGGCGGCGGGCAAAAAGGACAAAAGCAGCTTAGCTTTACCTTCGTATTACCCATGGTTCCTAATGAAATCTGGGTGGTAGCAAAAGAGGGTTTTGAGACACGCTGCAATGAATTGGGTGTAAAACCAGTTGTGGTGATGCCTTCTACCCCCAATGATGTCAATCAGATGAATAACCTGATGGAAACCGCGATTGCCGAAGGAGCCGCCGGGGTTATTACCCAGCCGACAAATCCTGAAGGTATGCAGAGCGCCTTTGACAAGCTTACAAAAGCGGGCATCCCCTTCGCGCTGGTTAATTCCGACGCTCCCAATTCGGGCCGGATTATTTCAGTAGGCACCGGCGGTTCCGTAGGCGATACTGCGGGGGATTATATTGTAAAGAAACTGGGCAACCAGGAAATTCGATACATTACCGCCCTCTGGTCGCTGACAGCCAGCCTTGCCATTGATATTCATAACCACTACATTGATGCCTTTAAAAAGGCTTCAGGCGGCGCCAGGGAAGTAGTTCTTCTTGAGACCCAGAGCGATCAGCTGCATATTACCAGTGAATATCAGAATGCCTTTGCGACGTATCCCAATGCCAATGTATCGGTCAATGTCTGCGGATTCGGCGCTGCCGGCGCCGCCAAGGCCGCCAGCGAAGCGGGTATCGGGCCTGAGAAGATATTTATCATGGGTATTGATGATATTCAGGAAACCCTGGACGGCATCAAGAGCGGGCGCATTCAGGCCACCATGACCCAGAACTTCTACCGCATGGGCTATGAAGCCGCCGATGCCCTCTACCAGAAAATTGTTAACGGTAAAAATCCCGCCAAGGTAGTAGTTGACTCGGGCAGTATGGTTGTTGATATGACCAATATCAATTCCTACAAACAAGATATGCGGAATCCCGCAACCTGGAAGTAACCGTTTTTTGTTAATACGGTAAAACGGGGGTGGACAGCCTTTAGGCGCACAAATACAAGGGCATCTCTAAAACTAACCGAGTTTTTAGAGATGCCCTAATGTCCTTCTCCGCCGGGAACGTCCGGGTTACCGCTTGCTGCGCGGAGGTTCATTCATCGGTTTTTCGGCGCAGCTTTTTAAGAAGTTCGATTTGCTGGAGTATATAGTCCTTATAAGCCGGGGAGAATTCCTGAAAAAGGGTGATCATCCGGTCAAGTCTCAGATCCAGCTCCTCGTCGAACATAACCCCTTCTCCGGTTTGCAGATATGTTTCATTGACATGATAAATAGTGGCAATGAGTTTTATTATCCGGGAATTGACCTTCCTTTTTCCGATTTCCAATTCCGCATAGTGACCGTTACTCAGGAATATCGCTTTACAGAACTTGGCTTGGGGTAATTGCAGATGCAACCGTACCTTTTTTATGCGCTCGTTTATCGTTTCATCGTCCAATGCAAATCCTCTATACGATTTTATCTTACCACAGAGAAAATTTGAAAACAAGGGAGAATAACTATCGATTGTACTACCGGATCTTTTACACAGGATCTTTATAATGTTGACACCTCTATTTTCGAGTGATAACATGCTTCTAAAAGGAGTATAATAAGGAGTCGTGGCAAAAGACCGGTGGCTGGAAAAACTTTGTACCGAATTCGCCGCGTTGGAAGATCGTGAAAAGGACTATATTTTAGGGATTTCACAAGCCCTGGCCTCTTTAATAGGCCGCAAAGACGAAACGCCCCGTTCTTCCCCCGATACGGGAATCGGATACTCCCCGGTGAAGCAGCCCAAACAGTAGCCCCCTTCCCGGTCCAGGGTTTCCAGCAGTCCTTCTACTGAAATAAAGATCAGGCTGTCTGCGCCAAGAGAGGCGCAGAGTTCAGAAACACTATTGCCATTGCTGATAAGATCTTTTCTATGGGGAGTATCAATGCCGAAGTAACAGGGAAACCGTACCGGAGGAGAACAGACCCGGAAGTGCACTTCCTTTGCGCCGGCTTCTCTCAGAATTGATACCAGATGGCGGCTTGTGGTTCCCCGGACAATGGAGTCGTCGATCACTACCACCCGCTTGCCCCGCACTTCGCTTTTGATCACGTTATGTTTTACCGCAACCGCCCGTTCCCGTACTTCCCGGTTTGGCGAAATAAAAGTTCTCGCTACGTACCTGCTCTTCACGATCCCTACGCCAAAGGGAGTGCCGGTAGCCCTGCCGTAACCGATTGCCGCGGGGATCCCCGAATCGGGCACCCCAATTACGAGATCGGCCTTTACCGCCGATTCCCGTCCGAGAATTTCCCCCGCCCGGATCCGCGCCCCGTAGACATCGATCCGGTCAATGACACTGTCCGGCCGGGCAAAGTAAACGTACTCGAAGGAGCACACCCCGCGCCGGGTCTTCTCGCTGAAGGTGAAGGACAAGAGCTGTTCCCGGCTGATGATCACCAATTCCCCCGGTTCCACATCCCGGACGAATTCCCCCCCCACCGCGTCAATGGCGCAGGATTCGCTGGCCAGGATCCAGCCGTCTTCCAGCTTGCCCAGGCAGAGGGGCCGTATCCCGTTGGGGTCCCGGGCGCCAACCAGGGCGTCGCCGGTGAGAACCACCAGGGCATAGGAACCCTTGATAAATTTGATAGTGTCCGTGAGGGCCCGCTCAAGTCCCTTCTTGTAGTTTTTAGCAATCAGGTTGACAATAACTTCACTGTCGCTTGAGGAGGTAAAGCCGATTCCGGCATCTTCCAGCAGTTCCCGTACCACGTCGGCATTGGTCAGGGTGCCGTTATGGGCCACCGCTATGGAACCTAATTTGAAACGGCTGACAAAGGGCTGGGCGTTTTCAATGGCGCTGGAGCCCATGGTGGAGTACCGCACGTGGCCAATAGCCGCGGGACCCTTGAGCTGATCTATCATGCCGGGATTAAAGACATCCCCCGTCAGGCCCATCCCTTTACGGCACCCAATAGCCGTATCCTTGACCGAGGCTATCCCCGCGCTTTCCTGCCCCCGGTGCTGAAGGGCGAAAAGCCCGTAGTACACCAGGGGCGCAACATCCCTCCCGGTGTCGTTGCTGAATATGCCTAAAACGCCGCACGCTTCATGAAACTTATCATCATCCTGATGATAAGTTTCATGTTGAAATTTGTCTTCATCCTGAAGACAAATTTCGTGTTGCAACTTATCTTCATCGTAATGGCAAATTTCACTACTCACTTGCCAACCCGGTTGAGGATCTGAATATACGCTTCCTTTACGCTTCCCAAATCCCGGCGGAACCGATCTTTGTCGAGTTTTTCGTTAGTCCCGGCATCCCAGAAGCGGCAGGTGTCCGGGGATATTTCATCAGCCAGCACAAGCCTGCCCGCCGAGCTGCCGGACCCCATGGTTCTGCCGAACTCAAGCTTGAAGTCGATGAGCCTGATATCCCGCCTCTGAAAAAAGTTTTTGAGCACATCGTTGATCTTAAAAGCCAGTTGCTTAATGTTTTCAATTTCTTCAAACGTTGAAGCGCCGATAGCTACCGCATGATAGTCATTAATCAGGGGATCGCCGAGGGCGTCGTCTTTATAGGAAAGTTCAAAAACGACCGTGTTAAGTTCCCGTCCTTCCTCAAGGCCCAGGCGTTTCGCCATGGAACCTGCCGCCACGTTCCGTATAATCACTTCCAGGGGGATGATCTTCACTTTTTTGCAAACCATATCCCGCTCGTTGAGCATGGTCACAAAATGGGTAGGTATTCCCCGTCTTTCCAATAATTCCATGAGTCCCGAGGCAATTTTGTTGTTCAGTATCCCCTTGCCTTCGATAATTCCCTTCTTTTCCCCATTGAACGCGGTGGCGTCGTCTTTGTAATGGATGATCACCAGGTCCTCGCCCTCAGCGGATTTTTCCACCACCGCGTAGACCTTTTTCGCTTTCCCCTCGTAGAGCTCCGCTCCATGTGTGTATTGACCCATATCAGACTCCTGGAGACCCGCTGAACGGGTCATCGGCATTTTCCCGGGCAAAGTCCGCCTTCATTTTGATCCGGAAAGCGGCGAGTTTTTTGCGTAAATCAGGATATTTAAGGGAAAGAATTGCTACCCCCAGGTACCCCGCGTTGGCGGCGTTATCCACCCCCACGGCGGCTACCGGGATGGGTTTGGGCATCTGCACTATGGAGAGAAGGGCGTCCATGCCCCAGAGCCCGCCTGATGCGACGGGCACCCCAATCACGGGGAGCAGGGTCCGGCTCGCGATAACCCCCGGCAGGTGGGCGGCAAGTCCCGCCCCGGCGATGATGAGTTCCGTTCCCCCGTCTTCAAGCTTTTTTACGGTTTCTCCTAATAGTTCCGGCGCCCGGTGTGCGGACAGAATATGGGCGGAATACTCAACCCCGAATTCGTCAAAAACTTCCGCCGCCTTTTTCATAACGGCGGCGTCCGATTTCGACCCCATAATAATCGCAACCCGCATGACCCGGTCTCCCTTACGATCCAAGGCTACCATAACCAGGGAAGGACTTCAAGGCACAGGCAGCAATTCCAAATTCAAACGAAGACATTGAAAATTTGCCTTGAAAAATTTACTTGGGGTCCTGTCGGCCGAAAAAAACATGGGTCCTCCCGGTGGTCCCGCCCATGTTTTTTTCGCCGCCGCCCCTCAAGTATGTTCCTGAGGCACTTTCGATGGCGATCAGAATTACTGCCTTATTGGGTAGAGGGAATCACTGAAAAAACTGGAGTTGGCCCATAAAAACCGGATAATTTTCTGAATTGCGAATTGCTGTAGAAGCTTCGGCCTTGCGATGGGAAACAGTTTTTGTGTTGTTTATCGCGGCCGTACGCTTCCTCCGCTTTTCAGTTTGCCGGCGGCGTCCTCCCGGCCGGTTCCGGAAACAGGATCACCGTTACCGGGCCGCCCTGGACAAAGCCCTGGCAGAGCTTTTGCAGATCCCCGGCTTTGACGGCGGCATAGGCAGTACCCCTTTGATAGAAGGCGGCGGCGGGGATTTGCAGCAGGGCTTCTAAAGAGGCATAGGATTCCCCCTGGACCGAATCAAGGCGAAGGGATTGTTCATACTGCCGTTTTGCGGTTTCTACGGCAAGCGCAAGGGTGTCCCGGTTCACCGTACCCTGGGCAATTTGTCTTAACTGTTCTTCTACCGCCGCCGCGAGTTCTTCCGCCCGCATTGGATCGCAGATAAAGGACACCCCAATTTCAAGTTCTGTTTCTGTTAAGAGGGGGGTAATAGTAAGATCCGCGGTTATGGCATAGGCGCCTCCCCGTTTTTCCCGGATCTCTTCGGTCAGGATAATATCAAGGTATTCTTTCAATACCCCGGCGCTTGCGGCAATGGCGGGGCTAAACCGTTCCCGCTCAAACCAGGCCATTTCCACCGTACTCTGGGTCTGCTGCCCCCGGTACAGTTTTTTCATTACAGGTCCGGGGCGGACCAGGGAGAAATTCTTTCCCCCGTCCCAGGGCGTCCCCGGAGGAATTGAGGCCAGGTACGTTGCGGTAAGGGAACGGAGCTGTTCCTCGTCCAGTTTCCCGGCGGTAATCACAAAAAGGTAATCCGCGGGGTTCAGCATCCTCCGGAAAATGGCATAACATTCTTCCGGAGATACCCGGTCGACATCTTCAGCCTTTAGAGGGACAAGATAGGGATTATTATTTGCCAACAGGCTGGTGATCTCTCTAAAAAAGAATTCCCCGGTATTGGGAGGCTGAACCAGGGCGGCGCGGTATTCCGCTATCATAGCGGCCGTTTCTTCCGCGTCAAACCGGGGCTGGGTAAAATCCAGATAGAGCAGTTCAAACAGGGTTTCCAGATCTTTCTTTGCGGCAAAACCTGAAAACTTCCGGAAGAAGGGCTGGGCGGAAAAACTCAGGCTCGCCTGTTTACCCTGGAGCCGTTTTATGAGTTCGGCCTGGGTATAGGGTCCCAGCCCGCTGGTTCCCGATATGGTCTCCGCAAGGCGGACGGCGGGGAACGGATCGGCGCCGGCAGTTCCCCCTGCCCCAAGGGCATACAGGCAGAGGTCATCGCCGGGATTTCCGGTCTCTTTAATGACGACCCTGGCGCCGTTTTCCAGTTCCCATATCAGGGCGAGGGTATCAGGATCGCGGGATTCGGAACGGATGAGCCCCGGTTTCGGGGGGGTATCCAGGAGCGGAGGGCCCACAGCCGTTTCGGCCCGGCGTCCCCGGTCATACCGGGGGCGGGGGACTTTAAATTTAGGCGCTTCCTGTACCAAACCGTGAAACGGTTCCCAGGAATCCAGTTCCGCGTCTTCCGCTTCCGGAATGATGGTGTAGACCGAGAGTTCCCCGGAACTTAGATAATCCTTCAGCGTCTTGTTTACTTCCCGGATACCAATGCCGGGTAACAGCGCGGAAGCCGCTTCCCAATCCCATTCAAAATCCGAAACCCGCTTTCCCCGCAAAAAATGTTCTACTAATTTATCAACATAAAAGCTGGAATGAAGCCGATCCTGGAACTCAATATCATATTCCATACCGGCTATTAAGGATTCCTTGGCCTGTTTGATTTCCTGGGCGCTAAAGCCGTAACGCAGGAGAGATTCCCTTTCCCGTAAAAGAGCATCCAGGGCTTTTTCGGTCTGCCATGGCTTAGCCAGGGCAACAAAAGTAAAAAACCGGGAAGTCTTGCCCACCATATCCTGATCAAAGGAGAGTTCGTCAAAAGGCGTTTCCGGCAGGAACGCCAGATTCTCCAACCGGGCATTGATGATCCGGTCAATAAGATCATCAATAAGATTTTCCCGGAAAGCGGCAAGATCCGCCTTCCGGGGCGTTGCGCTGTACCGGTGGTAGAGGTAGATCTTGGAAGAGGGAAGTTCCGGATCGGTAAATACCGTTGATCTGACCGCGCCCTTTTGAGCCGGAAGAAGCTCGTACCGGGGATGATTCAGGGGCGTTTCCGGCGGAGGGGCGGTAAAATGGGAAGCCAGAGCCCCTTCCAGCGCGGCCCCGTCAAAATCACCTACAAAAACAAGGGCCATATTGTCGGTACGGTACCAGGTTTTATACAGGTTTTCCATTCGGGAAGGAGGGGCGGTCTGAATAACTTCCGGCGCCCCCAGGGGCAGCCGTTCTCCAAAGCGGGAACCCTGGAAAAGATCGGGCAATATCTTCCAGAGAATTCTTTCCCCGTTGGATCTGAGCCGGTATTCCTCCAGAATCACGGGCCGTTCTTCATCTATTTGACGCTGCTGAAAGCCCGCCGCCTGGGTCCAGTCATCGGCAACCATGAAGATTTTTTCGGGGATCCTTTTCCGCCCCGCTTCATCGGTTTCAAGGGGAATTTCCAGTCCATAGGTAGTCCGTTCCTGTCCGGTAAAGGCGTTCGCGTCAGCGCCGAACCGCATCCCCAGGGAACGCAGGTAGTTTACCAGTTCCGGTTTGGGGAACCGCCGGGTATTACTGAAGATAATATGTTCGATAAAGTGAAACAGCCCCTGCTCGTCCTCGTCTTCCAGCACCGAGCCTCCGTCAACCGCCAGGGTAAAAAAGGCCCGGTCTTCCGGGGTATGATTTTCCAGAATATAATAGGCAAGCCCGTTGGGCAGCGTTCCTGTCCTGAGGGCCGCCATTAACGGCGCCGGGTCTCCGCCCTGCCCCAGCCCCCGGTAGTTGGCTTGTTTCAGGGTACCGCAGGAATAAAAACCTCCGGCTAAGAAAAAAACCGCCAAAAAAAGCGATACAACAGTGTTTTTGTTTTTGATACCGAATTTTGCTTTATACATAGAAAGTATTATAGTACAGGCGGGGGTATGGGATCAATGCATCGCGTGCAGGCTGAAGAGAGAGGAAGTCAGCCATCCACAGCCACATGCATCCGGGCGGGGGAGTTTTTTTAGCATGGCTCCGGCGTTTTCTTTTGTGATAAGTACGCCAAAGTCCTGGGATAAAAGCTGTGGGTCCGTGACCCCATTAACGATGGTGTCAAGAAAAAGCCGGTACTCGGCTTCGTGCAGCGGGCTTGTAAACACAATAAGACGGATGCCGTATTGTTGACAAAGGGCGGCAATGTTTTGTATGTCGTTTAGCCCTTCGTCGATCCGGTTTTCGATGGGATGCTGTACGAAGCGTACCTGTAGTTGATACGGCAAGTTGTCCCAGCGGTAATCTTTGATGGGTTTTTCTGCCCGTGATCTACCGCCGTTCTCATATAATTGTCTGCGGTATGTTTCGAGGTCTTTCGCTTTATGCCGAAGCGTTGCCATAAGCGAAGAATACACCGCCGGATTAGCATACCCTGCCAGAAACTTTACGTAACGCAAATCTTTGGGGGCAGCCCCGGAGGGATACGGCTTTGTCTCCAACTGCCTCTCGCTTGGTGCCGGGTCAAGCCAGCCGGACGCGGTATCAATGCCCAGAAAAATAGTTTTGGGAACAATGCCGTTGTCAATAAGAACGCGCAGATTGTCTAAAAACTCTTTGGGGACTCCCGATGAATTGTACATGTTGTAACAGCGGCGTCCCCCAATTCCATCAATACTCTCAATGCGTCCAACATCCAGGGTACGCACTTTTGAGCTTCCAAAAATAAAGGCGTCGAATTTATCAGGATTATCAAGAATATAACGCATCTTGACATAATTCTGATTTATGTCGCCGCCGGTGTCGCGGATGTTTTTATAGTGAAAAACATTGAAGGGATCATACAAAACCAGAAGTATAAACGCGACAGGGAAAAAACAGGCCAAAAGCGCCATAACTTTCAGTATAAATCGTTTCATGATAAACCTCTTCTAAAACTGCTGATAAACAAATTCCTGTGTGTCCGCGCCGAATAAATAGGCGCTCACAAGAACACAAATCAAAACATACACGACATAACGGCATACCCTGTTGAATTTTGTTGCCAGACAGAGCGCATATTCCATCTTGTAACGAAAACTGAACCATTCCAAAAACAGGAGCGCGATAGAAACCAGCGCCCATGTTTCGCCTTCTAAGCGTGCGGGAGAAAACGAAAGAGGGAAAAAATTGAAAACCAAAGCGCGCAGATATTCCAGCCAGTGGCTTATGTTGTCGGAGCGAAAAAGCAACATGGCGAAAGTTACCAGGGTAAAGGTAAACAGCATTTGTAAAGCATCTTTTAAGGGCGGCAAACCTATTCTGTTTACCCGGTGTTTCGATATTCTGCCAAAACTTCCGCTTGCGATAAGGGGAATGTATAAAATGCCGTAATACAAACCCAGCACAACAAAGGTCCAGTTCGCCCCATGCCATAACCCTATTAAAAGAAAGTTAATGCCGATGACAAGCATCACACCCGGCTTACCTCGTTTGCGAAAACGGCCGTGGAGGGGCATGAACACATAATCCGTGAGCCACGAGGTAAGCGATATATGCCAATTCCGCCGGAATTCCGCGATGTTCCGGGCAAAAAATGGATAGTTAAAGTTTTTCGCGCTTTTTAGCCCCAAAAGCTTGCCAACACCAATCGCCATATCGGAATAACCGGAAAAGTCGGCGTAAAGCTGCACGGAAAACAGAAAGGCCGCGATAAGCAGGTTTATTCCCGCCATTTGCGAAGACGCGTCCCAGGCGGCGTCTATGGCACTCGTAAACCTGTCGGCAATCACCAGTTTTTTAAACATTCCCCATACCATTTGACGCGCTCCGTCAACGGCAAGCTCGTAATCGAATTTGCGTTCAGAGTGAAGCTGGGGAATGAATTTGTTGGGCCGGTCGATTGGGCCCGCGGTCATGACGGGGAAAAACGCGGCATACACCGCAAATGGAACAATGCCGCGCACGGATGCTACCGTCTTGTCACGTACTTCAAAACAGTAGCTCATTAATTTAAACGTCCAAAAACTAAGCCCAAGGGGCATAATAATATTCAGTGTATGTATGTTTACGCGCAAACCGAATAGATGAAACAACCCAACAAACGAAGTGACAAAAAAATTCAGATACTTGAAATACAAAAGCAGCGCGATTCCGATACACGCGCCAAGTGCAGCAAGAATGTTAGCCCTGCGGGATGGCGAGTCCGCAATGGCTATGCCCAATGCGTAGAAAACAGCGGTTACCACGACAAGTAGGGGAATCATCTTCCAGTTTACCAGGCCGTAAAAAAGATAACTTGCCACAAGCAGCAGTAAATTCTGATATAACGCCTTGTTCCGAAACCGAAATGGCGCGTAATAGAGCAGAAACACCGCGCTAAAGAAAGCGATAAACGGCAGCGAATGAATTGTCATGTAAGGACACAGCCTCCCCAGGAAAGTCCAACCCCAAAACCGGCGAGCAGTGTTTTAGAGTCTTTTTGTATCTTTCCTTTTTCAAGAGCTTCGCAGAGGGCAATGGGCATTGAGCTTGATGTGGTGTTGCCGACTTCTGATAAATTTACAAAGAACTTATCCACATCAATTTTTATTTTTTTTCGCAACTGCTCAAGCATATATCCGTTTGCTTGATGAAACACAAATAGATCAATATCGTTTTGCGCGACTTTATTTTTTTGCAAGGTCTGTTCCACCAGTGCGGGAACCCTGCGAAGCGTAAAAGAATAGATTTCCCCGCCATTCATATAAAAATGATCCGGTGATACCGGGGTTCCGTAATCGTCCCATTCAAGGGCATGGCTCAGGCCTCGGCTGCGCGCTCCACCGGTACGGACAATCAGGTTTTCCGCGCCCGATCCATCGGTGCCAAGACAAAATTCGCCTATCTCCGTAAAACCTTCTCCAGCAATCAGCGTCGCGCCGGCGCCATCGCCCAAAATGCTTCTGCTCGCCTTGTCTTTTGGGTGTAAATACCTGCTGAAAGTGTCCGCAGTCAGGAGCAGTACGTTTGACGCGATGCCCGCAGCCAGCAAACCCTTTGCCAAAGACAGTCCGTAAATGTACCCGGAACACCCCATAACAATATCCAGCGCACCCGTATGGATAGGCAGTCCCAGGCAGTCCTGCAAGAGACACGCCGAGGCGGGCAAAAAATAATCGGGACCTTGTGTGCAAAAGAGCAGGTAATCAATCGCAACCGCCTCGACGCCGTAGCGGTCAAACAGTTTCCGGGCGGCGCGTTCCGCCAAATCTGTCGCGGTCTCGTCCGCCGCCGCGATACGCCGCGTGTTGATACCGACCTTAGCCTGTATTTTTTCCGGGCTCCATTCGGGAAACTCCCGCTCCAAATCGGCGTTGGAGAGCCGCCCCTCCGGCAGATGACAGGCAAGGACTTTGATAAACGCCCTCATGTTTGGTTATCCACGCCGTTTGCCCGGTAAGCGCATACGGTTTCAAACAGATCCTTGATGGTTACCGCCTTTTTCAGTCGCTCGCCTTGAGCGTAACCTCATATTTGTTATCCACCATGGTCATGATGACCATCACCCGCATTGAATTCCATTCCTCAAGGGCCTTGAATTCCGTTTCCGCCGTAAAGACGCTCCGCTCGGTCTCGTCAAACTCAGCGGCAAATAGGTCGATGAATCTCTCTAAATCCATAAGATACTCCTTAGAGAATATGTATTCTCCTGCTAACCTGCTAATATCAAGTTTAATACCTGATATTATCGAGGTATCTTCATTCAAGGTTATTTGCATGGACATACGGGAACTTCGGGAAACACTTGCCGAAAACATCAAAAGGCAGAGAAGAATTTTTAGGCTAACCCAGGAAAAGTTGGCCGAGATGGCGGATATATCATCCAATATGATCAATGATATTGAAGGCTGTAGGACTTGGGTCAGTGATAAGACGATTCTGAAACTTGCGGCAGCACTTCATGTAAAGGTATATCAGCTCCTGGTACCAGAGGCGAATTCTGATACAGATCACGCCGGCATCCGCAAAGAGGTTTTGCTTCAGCTTAAAAAAACGATTGACACGGAATTTGATGAGGTTTTAAAATAGTTTCGTTTCCACAATTTCATTTTCACCTGACATTTTACCATTTTACCCTATATTTTCCCTTGACATCTATGCAAAATTATGCTATTTTTACCCTGACAATTTTAATTATTATGAATACCGGCTACTTTAAACGTAATATAGACCGCGTTCTTCTCTCCTGGGCGCAGGGCAAGGCCAGAAAACCCCTCTTGCTTCGGGGGGCGCGGCAGACCGGAAAGACCTCGGCGGTTCGGGAGCTGGCCAGGCATTTCAGACACTATGTGGAAATCAACTTTGATGATGACGCCGAAGCGGGCGTTTTTTTCGGCCAGAATCTGCATCCCGGGGAGTTGTGCAGCCGGCTTTCCCTCTACGTCCATACCCCCATTGTGCCGGGGGAAACCCTTTTGTTTTTTGATGAAATTCAAAACTGTATTCCGGCCATGAAGGAACTTCGTTACTTTTACGAAAAGTACCCTGAACAGCACCTCGTCGCGGCAGGCTCACTTCTGGAATTCGCACTGGAAGAAATCCCCAGCTTTGGGGTAGGCCGCCTCCATTCCGTGTATATGTACCCCTTCTCGTTTTATGAATTCTTGGGCGCCCTGGGCGAAGAAGATTCCGCCGAAGCCTGCCGGAAGGCGGCGCCGGAAAATCCCTTGCCGGAACCGGTACACAAACAGCTTTTGGATCGTTTAAAGGTTTTTTTTCTTATCGGCGGTATGCCGGAATCTGTGGCTCACTATGTGCAGACAGGAGATTTGCTTCGCAGTCAGGAAACGATAGAAGATCTGTTATCGGCTTTTAGGGATGATTTTGCCAAGTACCGTTCCCGTATACCCGCCTTGCTCCTGAATGAGGTTTTTGAGTCCGTGATGCACCAGGCCGTAGGCAAGTTCATCTACGAGAGGGCGGCGCCGGAGACAGGCAACGCCAGGGTAAAGCAGGCCCTGGAATTGCTCATCATGGCCGGCCTCGCGCACCCGGTGACCCACAGCGCCGCTAACGGCATCCCCCTGGGCGCAGAGACAAATCCCAAATACCGCCGCGTCATCCCCTGCGATACCGGTATTTTCCTGCATGTCCTGGGAATCAATACCGCAGAAATACTGCTTGCAAAAGATTTTAAAACCGTTAACCGGGGAGTGTTGGCCGAGATTTTTACGGGCCTGGAACTGCTCAAAAACAGTTCCACCCATGCCCAACGGCAGCTTTACTGTTGGCGCCGGGAGAAACGCCAAAGCAGCGCCCAGATAGACTACCTCGTACAGCGTGGAGAGGAGATCCTCCCCATTGAGGTAAAATCGGGAACCCAGGGCGGCATGAAAAGCCTCAATATGTTCATGAAGGAAAAAAACATCAGACGCGGAATCAGAACGTCACTGGAGAATTTTGCCAGGGAAGACGCCTTTGATATTTACCCGCTTTACGCGGTGTCGAATATTTTGTTATGGATCTTTCCCGATAACCACTAAATGCCGTTCCTCCTTGAGAAACGGTACGGGACAGGAAAGGGCTTTCCAGGAGCGGCCGGCCGGTTCGCTTTCCGTTGCGGCCATTTCGGCGTCTATCGCTTCCCGGCGGCCCTTGTATGCGGCGAGGAAGTCCCCGGTCTTGAGGAGCCGGAAAAGGCCCTTGAGCATGGGCGCGTCCAATGGACGGAAGGCCCGGAAGACGATGGCGTCGAACCGGGCGGGGGGAACTTTTTCCATTTCTTCTTCTTCAATTTCAATATTGGCAAGGCTTAGGACAGCCTGGGTGTTCCGCAGAAATCCTGCGCGCCGGCCCATGCGCTCGATCAGGGTGAAGTGAACGCCGGGAAGGCAGATCGCCAGGGGTATGCCGGGAAGGCCCGCGCCGGAACCCACATCGGCAATACGGAGGCCCGCTTCCGCGCCGCCAAGCCGGTCGTCCGCGAGCAGCCGTCTGTCCGTGAGCAGCCGTCCGTCCGCGAGCAGCCGGTCGTCTGTGAACAGCCGGGCAATGATGCCCAGGGGGGAGAGGGAATCAAGGATATGGCGCACCACAAGCTCCTCCCGGTTTTTCACGCTTACAAGGCCGTAAGCGGCGTTGAAGAGCTCTATCTCCGCTATGTACCTTTCGAGCAGGGATACTACCTGGTCAAACCTTTTACCGATAATGCGCGCAGTATCACTGTCTGATTCGCAGAGGCTTTTAAGGCCTCTAGTTAAAAGCCCGTCCATGCCGGTTTTCCTCACCTCCGCCAGTAATCGGGGGCGAGGAGTCCCAGGACGGTCCACAGTTCCAGCCGCCCTGCAACCATGATGAAGGAATAGAAAAGTTTGAGCCATGAGGGGAAGGGGCCGTAATTGAAAGCCGGGCCGACCCTGCCGAACCCCACGCCGATGTTTCCGGTTATGGCCAGGGCGGCGCTCAGGCTGGATAAGGGGTCCATGCCCGCAGCGGCGGTTGCCAGGGCGGTAATGAACACGGTTAGCGCGTAAATACCGATGAACCCCGCCACGCCGTATACCACATCTTTACGTCCGACCTTCCTGTTAAGGGTGACGCTGAAGATCCCCTGGGGATAAATGACGCGCCGAAGTTCGTTCCCCGCCTGTTTCCAGAGTACCACATGGCGGATCACCTTGATGCCCCCGGCGGTGGAGCCTGAACAGCCGCCTACGAACATGAGGCCGAAGATCACCGCCTGGGCGAGAGGGGGCCATTGTTCATAATTCGCGATGGCGTTCCCCGTGGTGGAGAGGATCGACGCCGCCTGAAAGGAACCGTAGCGCAGGGCGCGGCCCACCGAGCCGTACACCGGGGTCAGGGCCGCCGTGATGAGGGCGCAGGAAACGGCAAAGATGAGGAAGTAGGCCCTGCCTTCCGAATTGGTAAAGGTATTTCGGAATTTGCCCCCCAGGATCCGGTAGTATATGTTGAAGTTGAGCCCTGCCAGAAGCATAAATACGGTGGTTGTTCCGTCGATAAAAGGGGAGTCGAAGGCCGCTATTCCGGAATTTCTGGTGCTTATACCGCCCGAAGCCATTACCGGAAAGGCATGGCAGATGGCGTCGAACCAGTGCATACCCCCGATCCGGTAAAGCAGAAACAGCAATGCGGTCAGAACACAGTAGGTGATCCAGAGGAATTTGGCGGTATGGGTTATTTTTGGGGTTACTTTTTCTTTTTCAGGTCCTGGCACCTCCGCCTTCACAAGCTGGAAGCCGCCTACCCCGAGGAGGGGCAGGAGGGCTACGGTGAGGAGGACTATGCCCATTCCGCCAAGCCAGTGGGTAAGGCTCCGCCAGAGGAGGAGCGGCCGGGGAAGGGCCTCAATGTTCTTGATGGTGGTGGCGCCGGTAGTCGCAAATCCGCAGGAACTTTCAAAAACCGCGTCGCTCCAGCGTATCCCCTGGCCGGAAAGCCAATAGGGGAAGGCCCCCATAAGGCAGCAGAGGGCCCAGGCGAGAAATACCAGGAGGAAGCCGTCGGCGGGATTAAAGTTGCGCGGCTGTTTGCCGGTGATAAAGACGGCAGGGATTGCCAGTAACAGCGTTGCGCCCAGGGGCAGGGCAAACGCGCGAATCATGACAAGATCCTTCAGGGAGGCGGCGAAGGCCAGGGGGATGAGCATGGCCAGCGCCGCAATGCCGGTGAGGAAGATGACGGGCCGGGGAGTAAAGCGGCGTTTCATGGACGTTCTTGCGCAGTATTACTGTTGCCTGGAACAGTATTGCTGTTCATTGCCGAAGGACGGGCGGCGTTTGTTTTGTGCGGCGTGGTTTCCGGCCCGGCTTCGACGCTTTGTGTTTCTCCCGCGGAAGCGTTGAAGAGCCGGCCGATTTCAGCCTCGTTGCCTTTCTTGGCGATAAGGACGATCCGGTCCCCGGCGTTAATCAGGTGGTTTCCCTGGGGTATGAAGGAGAGCTCTTTCCGGTTTACCAGCATCACGAGGGTTCCGGGCGGCAGGCTGCAGTCCTTAAGGGGCTTATCCGCCACCGGGGCGTCGGCGCCGGTTTCAAGTTCCAGAATATTGATGCTGCCGTCCCCCAGCCGGTGGACCCTGGTTACAGCCCTTCCCATGAGGTGAGAGAGAATGGAGTCCACCACCACCGATTTCATGGGGACCACCACGTCAACCCCGAGCTGGCGGGCGATGGGGGCGTAACCGGGACTCGTGACCAGGGCTATGGTCCGGGACACTCCCCGGCTCTTTAGATATACCGCAGTAATGATGTTGAATTCCTGGTGATCCGTGGCAGTAACGATAAGATCAAGATCATCAACATGCTCTTCGGCGATGAAATTTTCGTCCGATACATCTTCGTTCAAGATAAGGGCTTCGGGAAACCGGGCGGCAAGTTCCTTGCAGAGATTGTAATCGGGCTCAATGATCATCACCCGGTTTTTCTGTCTGGAGATAAAATTTTTAAGCAGGGAAAACGGGGAACGGTCCTTTTTCCGGGGATTTTCAAGGAGTCCCAGGGCGATGAGGTTTCCTATCCTGCCGCCGCCTATGATGCCGATTTTCCTTAAGGGTTTTTCGGTGCGTCCTGCAAGGCGGAAGATGCGGTCCATGTCCCCCTCTTTTGCAAGAATGTGGACCCGGTCTCCCGCGGCAAGCACCGTGGCGCCTGTGGGAAGGATGCTTGCAGTAAAACTGCTTTCAGTAAGACTGTTGTCTGTTGATTTATTTGTATTATTGTTTGTAGTATTACTGCGTCCCCGTTCAACCAGGGTTACAAGACTTTCGCCGGGGATAAGATCCCGGTACTTCATCATGGAAAGCCCGTCAAAGGGGGAGAGGGGCCGTACATCAATAGAAGCGAGTTCATAGTTCGTCCCGGCAAAACTAATGATGTCCCCCAGGGCGCCGTGCTCGATGGCGTTAAGCACCCACCGGGAAGCCTCCACATCGGGGTGGATGAACCGGTCTATTCCCAGGATCCGGGGATCCTGAAATGAACCTTCCACGGGTTTGTTGAGGCGCACATAGTCGTCGTTCCTCACCCTGGCTATTTTAAGAAGAAAGGGATACCTGGATTCGGCCAGACCGCAGATGATCATGTTCATTTCGTCCGAATCGGTTACGCAGACCAGGGCATTGGCCTTGGCTATTCCGGCATCTTCCAGGGCCCGCAGGCTGTTCCCCTCATCCTGGACCACCATGCAGTCCATGTGGTTTGAAGCGTGACGGGCCCGTTCGGGATTGGCTTCGATTATAGAAACGTCGTGTTTTTCCTGAATCAGGTGCCGGGCCAGCTGGGTTCCCACCTGTCCCGCACCCACTATGACAATACGCATAATTCTACCTTAATATACTATATCAGCATCCAATAGTTCCAGAAAGCCCGGATAGGTCACCGCCGCGCACTCGGCCTGGTCAATCGTCACCGGCCCTTCGGCGCCCAGGGCCGCCGCCGCCAGGGCCATCACTACCCGGTGATCCCCCCATCCTGCCAGGAGTTTGCCGGGTTCTACAAGACGCCGCTCCGGCGGTTTTATGACAAGGCCGTCGGGCCTTTCCCATAGCTCCCCGCCGAATTTGGCCAGTTCGGAAGCCATCACGGCTATGCGGTCGGTTTCCTTGATCCGCGCGTGGGCCGCATTGACCAGGGCGGTTTCCCCCCGGGCGTAAAGCCCCAGCACGGCCATGGCCGGGAGCAGATCCGGGGTATCGTTGAGGTCGAAGGTCACTCCCGTAAGTTTCTCCGGCAAGGAAATGGCCAGGGCCCATTCGCCATCGTCCAGCTTCCGCCAATCCACCCCGCAGCCCATTTGGCCGAGCATGGAGAAGAACGCCTTATCCCCCTGGGGGTCGGCGGGGTCAAGGCCGAGGAGGGTCAGTCCCCGCACCCCGGCGGCGGAACCGGGCGCCGGGCCGTTGGCGGCGGCGCTTACCACCGCCGCCAGGGCGGGGAAAGCCGCCGAGGAAAAGTCCCCCGGGACTTTTCCGTTTAACGGTTTGTAAGAGGCGCCGCCGGGGATCCGGAAGTAGGAAAAATCATCTTTTTTTTCATATATAATTCCCTGGGCGTCCAAATAGGACAGGGTGAGTTCGATATAGGGCTTTTCGTTGAGCAGGGGTACGTCGATTTCCGTGACCCTTCCCGCCGGCGCAAGGGGCGCCGCCAGGAGTATGGCCGAAAGGTACTGGCTTGTCGGGCAGGGGAGGCTCGTTCTCCCCCCCAGCCAGGGCCCCCGGATCGTGATGGGAGCGCAGCCGTTTTTTTCCGACTTTACGGCAATACCGAAATTACCCAGGGCTTCCAGCAGGGGCCCCGCGCTCCGCCGTCTTATTTGCTCATCCCCGGTGAAGGTGACATTTTCGGCGCCCAGGGCGGCTGCAGCCAGGGCGAGAAAGAGGGTGGTTCCCGAATTACCCACGTCCAGCGGAGCGGCGGGGTGCGAGATGCGGCCGCCCGTACCCCGTACCTTCCAGCGGAGGAGCCTTTTTCCCGATTCATCGGGGGGATTGGGGCAGGAGGGATCAGCTTCCCGGAATTCTTCGATTTCCGCCCCCAGGGCCCGGCAGATTGAGAGGCAGGAAAAGGCGTCCAGGGAATCCAGGGGGTATTCAATTTCCGAGTCTCCCCCGGCCAACGCGGCGATGAGGAGCCGGCGTATGGTGTGGGACTTTGACCCGGGAATACGGACGGTTCCGCCGAAGCAATGGGGTGTAATGACAGCGCGCATGGTTCTCCCCCCTTACCTTACCATAAATCATTTTCCGGAACAATTCTCTAGGAGTTTGTCGGGCTTTAGCCCTTCCATATAGAGAATTTTGCGATTTATCGCAAAATTCTACCCTGCAAACTCCCAAAGGAGCCAGTTTATCGAGATTTTTGCGTTAGTTTTGGTGCAAAAATCCACAAGTCCGATAGGCTCCTAGAGGTCCTGCCGTATTGCCCAATTCCGCTTCACCGGGTATATTGAAATGGTTGTTGTATGGAAAGGCCCGTATGGGAAAAAGGGGAAACGGTATTATGACAGAATCGTGTAATTCATTGTACGGTAAAGAATTGCCCCTCATTAATTAAAAAGCATGAGAGTTCACGAAAAAGGCGTACTGCCGGAATCCAACTTATATTTCCATACCCCTAGCGAGACTGATCGTAAACTGCTTCTAATTCCGAGTTCCTGCGGACATTATTTCTGCAATGATACTTACCATGTTGCCCGCGTCGATTACGGCAATTTTTTATTGTTGTTTGTTAAGACCGGAAACGGTTATGTGTATGTGGATGGCCGAAAAACCATTCTTTCTGAGAATGACGCTTTTTTACTGGATTGTTATCACCAGCATAGCTACGGCTCTTTAAGTTCATTGATGGAGATACTCTGGATACACTTTGGCGGCGCCATGGCCCGGAGTTATTTTGATGTAATCGCCCGGGGCGCCAATTGCGCCGTATTGTCCCCCCGGGACCCGCAAAACGTGTATAACAATATATATAACATTTATGAGCAATTTCATGAAAAAAAATTCGCCAACGATGTATTGAACAATAAGTATATAGTCAATTTATTAACAGAATTTCTATTGGGCAATTCCCTTGTTCCGGACCGAAAGAACGCCATTAGGGAAGATTTGCTTGCCTATATTACTGAAAATATCCAATTGCCGTTAAGGCTGGAAGATCTTGCGGCACGCGTGGCGCTTTCTCCCTATTACTTTACCCGGCAGTTTAAAAAAGAAACCGGTTATACTCCTCATCAATACCTGCTGGTGGCCCGGATCAACGCGGCGAAACATTTCCTGAAAAACACCACCCTCTCTAACAAGGAGATCGCCTTTGCCTGCGGTTTTTCAAGTGAATCGGGCTTCTGTATCGCCTTTAAACGCATGGTAAAAACATCGCCTATGACGTACCGCGGCAGTTTAAGTTAGGGGTCCATGCTTCCCTGCCGGGATGGCCTCCGGTTGCTATATTTTTTTGCCCCGGATATATCGGTTTTCTCGTTCATGGTTACAATCTTTTCAAAACCTTCTTGGTCAAGCGGTTTTATAATCTTGTAAAATTTCCTGCTTTCAAAAAGATGATATTGTCCGGCTCTTTGCCCAGCGGACGGCGGAAACCGGTCAGCAGATTACAACAGAAGCCTTAGGTTATGTATATGAGTAATCCCGGGGTCAGCCCTGGATAATCAATTCCCTGCTTCAACGGGCAACCATGCGGATACTGGACGCAAAAAGTACCGAAACGGTAACCGTTGAACATATTCGGGAAGCCCGGGAACAGATGATCCTGGCAAGGGAAACTCACTTGGACGCCCTGGCCTATCGCATGGAGGACCCGGCAGTTAGGAAACTTATGCAAATCTTTTTTACCGGGGACATGGATCTCAATCTGGCTGACAGCGAGGGGTTCAGGCTCTGCCGGGATCTGGGGGCTGGTAGATATTGAGGACGGTTCTCCGATTATCGCCAATATACCGGAAAGCGCTGGCCCGGCAAATCACCTTTAGCCCGCAGCTGATGGTGCCCAAGCCGGAATGGAAATGGGCAAAACCGGACGGTACATTGGACATGGACGCCCTGCTCAAAGAGTTCCAGAAATTCTGGCGGAACAATTCCGAGACCTGGGAAGAAATGTCTGATTTTACCGAAGCGTTCCCCCATTTGTTACTGATGGCTTTTTTGCAGCAGGTTACGAATGAGGGAAGGGGCGCCATGGATGGCGCCGTAAATAATGTTGGAGTACGCCGCCGCCCGGACAAACCGGAATGGGGGGAGCGGATCACGTGAGATGATAGCAATACTGTCGGCGAAGTTACCGTGGTTGGGTGTTAAGACTGATACACCCTATC
>JAITNM010000296.1 GCA_031290475.1 Treponema sp.
ATGGCGGCGGACTGGTTTATTAAGAACAAGCTGCTCAATATACGGGTACTCAAGGCGGACTCGGAATGGTTCGGGGTTACCTACAAGGAGGACCGGGAAATGGCGGTTAATCGTATTAATACCCTGGCGTCGGAAGGAGTGTATCCTCCGTCTCTTTGGGCCCAGTAGCGATTCCGCTCGCCATGTTGCCTTTTTTTTCATTGCTGCATGAATATATTCCCCCCAAGGAAGCCATAGGAGACTGAGAGAATGAAGTTTTCCGGCATAATACCCGGAGCTTGATGCTTGCTTCGCTCGTAACAGTAATACTATCGGTAATTTTTTCTATTATCCCCCTGTATGAAAGACAGTACCTCAGCTTTCTGATTTACCTTGCTTCGGCGATTTTACAGACGATTCTTTTCTTTGTTGTAAAATTCTTTATCAAATCCGACAGACGCGGTTTCCGGTATTTTTTTTCCGGTTGGTGCGTTTATTTGCTTCTTCTTCTGGCCTTTGGCATTTACACTGCGGTCATTAAAAAGGCGGATCACTACGCGGTGGATTTTATGATATTCCTGGTTTGCGTTCAGGTGTTGTTTGTAATCAAGTTCCGGTACAGTCTGTTGCTAAACTTCGTTGCAGTGTTGACGTTTTCATTCTTTTCGATCCGGTACAAGCCTCCGGAAATTTGGCGCGTCGATCTTATCAATGTTGTCACCGCTTCTGTTGTTGGTTTTGTTCTTTCATGGTTTATTTCCCGGGCAGTATTAAAAGAAATGATCGCCTCCCGGTATCTGGAGGCCGAGCGGGACAAGTTTCGGGAGGAAAGCGTCAGGGATGAATTAACAGGCCTCTCCAACAGGAGGGAGTATAAAAGCGCGATCCGGTTTTATATTTCCGTATGCCAGCATGTGCACCAGACGGTGTGCAGTATAATGCTGGATGTTGATTTTTTTAAAAACTACAATGATTTTTACGGACATCAGAAAGGCGATGATGTGCTTAAATCTATCGGCGCCGTACTACAGCAAATTGTAAAGGAAGAAAAGGCCTTTGCCGCCAGGGTGGGCGGGGAGGAGTTTATTCTTCTCTGGACGGAAAACCGTATTGCCGAGGCGGAACGGGTGGCAATTAAATTGAGGCAGATGATCATCGATCTCAATATTTCCCATGAGAAGTCCAAGACTGCCCCCGTTGTTACCGCGAGCATCGGCCTTTACATTCTCCGGGGCGGTTCCCAGAACACGGAAGAGGACCTCTACCGTGAGGTGGACATGGTCTTGTACGAAGCCAAAGCCCGGGGCAGAAACTGTATCATGCTGAGGGACTCGGCCGACAAGACCTCGCGTATGGTAGAGATTCTACCCCCCGAAGCGAACCTTGGCCGCCGGGTTCGGTAAACTGGCGGAACCACGGCAGAGCCCCGGGCGATGCCCCATGATACGGCCGGTAAAACTCCGGGATGCGGAAGCTATATGCGGTATTTATAATTACTATATTACGAACACCGTTATTACTTTTGAAGAAGAGCCTGTTTCTACAGGGGCCATGGAAAGCCGTATCCGGGATATTGGGAAAGAATTTCCGTGGTTTGTCTGGGAGGAGGACGGAGAGATCCTGGGCTACGCCTATGCCCACAGATGGCATGAGCGGGCGGCTTACCGTTTTTCCGCAGAGGACTCCGTCTACCTTAAACGCGGCCGCGAAGGCCGGGGGATGGGGAAGGAGCTTCTCCGCCGGGTCATCGAAGGGCTCAAAAAAACGGATATCCGCGTGCTCATGTCGGTTATCACCATGCCCAATGAACGGAGCGTTGCCCTCCACGAAGGCTTTGGGTTTAAAAAAGAAGGGCATTTCCGGGAAATCGGCTATAAAATGGGCCAACGGCTTGATGTTGGGTATTGGGAGCTGATATTCTATTCCCGGCCTTAACGGGAATGTTGGGAATTAAACTCCTAGGGTGTATAAACTATGGGTGCTTTTACGGTACTTTTCTGGACAGCTTTTCTTTCCTTCCTGCCTATTTCAGAACTGCGGGGGGCAATTCCCTTTGCCGTTGCCAACGGCGTTCCCTGGTATTGGGCCTATATTTTTGCGGTGTTCATGAACGCTCTGGTGGCCCCCCTCTGCTGGATTTTTCTGTCTACTGTGCACAAACTATTCCTCCGCCTTGCCGAAAAGCGCGGTTTCAGGTGGTACCGTGTTTTATTTGACCGCTTTGTGGACCGGGCCCGGGAAAAATTAAAAACAGGGGTTGAAAAGTGGGGCTGGCTCGGGGTAACTGCCTTTGTGGCGATTCCTCTACCGGTAACCGGCGCCTGGACCGGTACCCTGGGCGCCTGGGTTCTGGGCTTAAGCAAAAGACGGACTCTACCTGCGGTGATCCTGGGAGTATTTATCTCCGGGGCTATTGTGACGCTGGCGGTAGTTCTGGGGATTAAGGCTTTTGATGTTTTTATCAAGAGAATATAGATTTATAGAATAGAGTTATTGCGAAACTTCAACTTTGTAAGAACTCTGCTGTTGAAAAAGGGGCTCCTATGATTATCGGTATAGATATCGGCAGCACTATTACTAAAGCGGTTTCGGTTGAGACCGGATCTGACGGAAAAGCCGGCGCTGACGGGAAGGCCGGCGCCGCCGGTAAAAACGGCGTTGTGATTTGGAAGATTAAAACCAAGGCCATAGACGCGGTAACGAGCGCTACAGGCGCCTTCGGTAAGATGATCATGGAAAATGGCATACAAATGACCGATATTGAGCGGATCATGATAACCGGCGCCGGCGCCAGCAAAATTAACAACGACCTTTTCGGTATTCCTACAGAAAAAGTGGATGAAATACAGGCTGTCGGGATTGGAGGCATGTTTCTTGCGGGGAAGGAAAATATTATCATAACGAATATCGGTACCGGAACTGCCGTCATTGATGCCAGACGGGATAGTATTTCCCACCTGGGGGGGTCCGGCGTTGGGGGCGGTACTATCCAGGGGCTGGCAAAGAAACTCCTGCCTACTACGGATTTTAACGGCATCATGAAATTAGCGGAAAAGGGGAATTTGAGTCAGGTAGATCTGCTGCTGGAAGATATAATGGAGACCGATATCAGCTTTCTCAACAGAAAAGCAACCGCTTCAAATTTCGGAAAGATGCTGGACAGCGGAGGAAGCGAGGATATCGCCTTGGGTATCATTAATATGGTCTACCAGGTTATTGGGATGCTTTCGGTTTTTGCCGCCAAGATCAGGAAAACCGACAGGGTTATTGTTACCGGGAACGGCAGTGATAATGCTATCGGCAAAAGGACCCTGCGGGAGATTACCAGCATGTACCAGGTTCAGTTTGAATACCCCGAAGACGCGGCTTATACCACCGCTATCGGCGCCGCATTGTCCTTTAAGCGCCCCTGAGGAGTTCCCGGGGTTTTGATCCCTGGGCCGGCCCCACGAGACCCTGGCGCGCCATTTCTTCCACGATCCTGGCGGCCCGGTTGTAGCCGACCTTGAGCCGCCGCTGGATGTAGCTGGCGCTGGCCTTCCCTTGCTGCGTGACAATTTCCAGGGCTTTTTCGTACAGGGGGTCATCCCCTTCGCTAAAGAGAGAGGGTTCTCCCTCGTCATCATCATCGTAGAATATTTCGTCATCAATGTAGTCGGGCTCGCCTAAGGTTTTGACATATTCCACCACCTTTTCCACCTCTTCTTCGGAGATAAAGGCCCCTTGCATACGGACCGGGAATGGATCCACCGCGCCGGCATAGAGCATATCCCCCTTGCCGAGCAGTTTTTCTGCGCCCACCTGGTCGATGATGATACGGCTGTCCATTTTGCTGGCCACCATAAAAGCGATACGGCTGGGGATATTCGCCTTGATAAGGCCGGTGATGACGTCGATTGAAGGCCGCTGGGTGGCTAGTACCAGGTGAATGCCTACGGCGCGGCTCATGGCGGCAAGACGGGCTACGGTGCTTTCCAGTTCCTTCCCTGTGGTGGCCATAAGGTCGGCAAATTCGTCAATCAGCACTATGATGTAGGGCATGTGCTCGGTAGCGATACTGCGTTCTTTAATGCGTTTGTTATAGCTCTTGATGTCCCGGACCCCCATGGAATCAAGGCACGCGTAACGGCGTTCCATCTCGTAGATGCAGTACTGCAATGCCTGAAAAGCCCGCTTGGGTTCGGTGATCACCGGGGTCAATAAATGGGGAATATCATTGTAGAGTTTGAGTTCCACGATTTTGGGATCGATCAGAATGAGCCGGCATTCCGCGGGGGAGCGCTGGTACAGAACTGAAAGTATTATGGAGTTGACGCACACCGACTGTCCCGAGCCCGTGGCTCCCGCGATGAGGAGGTGGGGCATGGTAGCAAGGTCCGCAGTCACCGCTTCTCCGGTGATGCCTTTGCCGAGTACTACCGGTATCTCCAGCTTTTTAGCTTTACTGTCTTTTTTGAGCTCCCCTTCTATTATTTCCCGGAAAGAAACAATGTTCCGCTTCTTGTTAGGTACTTCGATGCCCACGGCGTGCTTTCCCGGAATAGGGGCTACTATACGTACCGAAGAAGCGGCGAGGCGCAGGGCAATGTTGTCCTGGAGGCCCACGATCCTTTGGAGTTTTACCCCCGGGGCGGGAAGGATCTCAAACATGGTGATAACCGGCCCTTTTTTGATGCCCGTCACCTCCGCCTGAATGTTGAATTCCTCCAGGGTCTTTTCCAGAATCATGGCGGCGTCCCTGGTAGCCTGATCTGTGATCCAGTACTGGCCATCGGGGTACTGTTGGAGTATACCCTCTACCGGAACCTGATAGCGGCCGTCCCTAAATTTTTTTTTTGGCGCCGGTTTTGCCCTGCTGCCCTCCAGGGGCACAAAGACAGGTTCCGCCTGTATTGGGGGGATCGATTCAATAACCGGTATGGGCCGTTCTTTAATTGCCGTTTCCTCCGCCAGAGGGTCCAGTTCTTCCAAATCTTCAATTTCCTCTTCAACTTCATCAGGGGATTCGTCTGTTTCTTCCGGATATTCAGGCTCTTCAGGAATCCCGGCATAAGGGGCCTCGTCCTGCTCAACAATTTTTCCCTGTATTACCCGTTCCAGCTCTTTAAAAGCCCTGGCGCTGGCCAGAGGTCTGGGCTGGGGAAGCAGGTACGTAACAGGAAAACTGTTGGCGGCGGCGGTTTCAAAGACAGCGCCGTTTTTGCCCGCAGGGCCGCCCTGTGGGCCGCCCGCAGGGCCGCCCACAGGGCTTGATCCGCCGGCAGTAAGTCCGTCGCCGGAAAATTCGGCCGGAATGCCGCTGTATTCGGTCTTGTCTTGGACAGAAACGGTTTCCTGAACTGCGGGAGACGGCCCTGCGGCCTTAGGGTCCGGAACCTGGCGTACAGGTTTTGCCTTGGAGAAAACCAGAGGGATAGACGCACGGATGATCATAACCTCTACAAAAGTCAGGAGGACCACAAAGACACTGAGACCCTGTTTACCCGATTTCTGCAAGATAGCGATCCTGTTGGCCTGGGCATTGAAGTCCTGAATAAAACCGATGCCGATTGCCAGGGTCATAAAGGGAACGATAGCCGTGGCGAGTACGTAGATGCGTTCCGGCCGGTACCCTGGGTCTGCCAGGATGATCGCCGCCCAAATTAAATAGGCGGGGATGAGGAAAGAGAGAAAACCGTAGGAACGTACAAAAAAGTCGCCAAGGCCCAGGGCGATAAAGGGCAGGTTTAATAAGGCGCCGGTAATGGAGAAAATCAAAACTAAGGCGATGGCGCAAAGCAGCAAAGTTCCGCCCACCGCGGCAACCCGGTATTTATTACCGGTATGATTGGCAAAAAAAGCTTTTAATGACACGGAAACGGTCCCTCCTCATTCTAACATATCGGCAATTCCCCCTTCCAACGTAAGATCATAATAGAGAAAACCATATACCGCCGCCGCCGCCGCCACCTTCCTGCCGTAGTCCCGGGTTTCGTTGAATTCCACGGTCTCCGCCAGGAGGTCCGCCGGGAGACCGGGCGCCCCGGCCTGCCAGCGTCTCAGGCGGCCCATTCCGCCATTGTAGGCCAGCAGGGTGAGCATGGGATTTTTCAGGCGGTCCTGGAGGTAGCGGAGGTACACCGCCCCAAGACGGATGTTGGTTTCCGGGTCCGCCAGGTTGATACCCCCTTCCCGGCGGTAGTCCGGGCCGCCCTGCCGGGAGAGGCGGGCCGCCATTTCTTCCGCCGTATCGGGCATGAGCTGGGTCAGGCCCTTTGCCCCGGCCCGGGAATCGATATCCGCGGTAAAGGCGCTTTCGACCCTGATGAGGCCAAAGAGAAACCAGGGCGGGATATTCTGTTCCGCTCCATAGGTCTCTACCAGTTCCCGGTAAGGCCGGGGGTAGTAAAGTTCCCAATCTTTCCTGTTTAATACCGGGCCTTCCCGTTCCCGGTAGCTTCCGATGAGCCTAAGGGATTCCCCCCAGAGCCCCGCTTCCTGGAGGGCGCCCGCTAATTCCTGTAGTTCCGGAATTGAAAGCCCCCCCTCCGCCCCGGCAATATAGGGCCAGGCGAGGCGGGCGGCATTGTACTGAAAGAACCCCAAAAGGAAATCCATTTCGTCAGGGTGGGGAAAATTCCGCTCCGGCCCGGCCTGAGGCGGTTTATCCTGAGGCGGGGATCGGCCGGTGCGGCGTTTCCTTCGATTCGGGGCGGGATCGGCCCGGACGCGTGAGGCTCCCGGCGTATCCGGTATGGCCAGGACAGGCCCTCCGAGTCTCCGGGAAGCCAGGGCCCGGTAGTAAAAGGAGGCCCCTTCCTCTTCCCGGGCGGCTTTGAAAAGCGCCTGCGCCTCCGCTCCGGGTAGGTACCCCAGTTCCGCGGCCCGTCCCAAAATGTACGCGTACTGTGAGCGGGAAGACCCCCCGGCCTGGGGTTTGAAGAGCCGGTACACTTCAAGCATGGGCTGCCACTGTTTTTTTGTCACAAGCTGCCGGGAAAACCGATCCATGATGTCGTCAAAGTAGGCGGCGTTATGCCATTCTTTCACCCAAATTTTAAGGAGATCCGCCATCTCTTCCGGCTTTTCCAGTCCCATGCTGAGTATATACCATATACAAGCGTCGGCCTGGAGGGGATCGGGGGCCATGGCCGCCGCTTGCTGAAAATGTTCGGCCGCTTCGGCATAGTTTCCCCGCTGGCGTTCAATGCGTCCTGCAAAGTAGAGGAGCCGGTACCGCAGATCAGGGGGAGTTTCCGCGTTTTGCGGGGTTGATTCCCGCTGCTCCCCCTCCCAGGCCAGGAAAAGCTCTGTTCCGGTTCTTCCGCTGGCGGTGAACTGGAAGCTCCGTCCTAAATCGGTGAGGAGTTCTCCGTAACGGGTGAAAAGCGCCGGTTCCTGGGCCAGGACCGTGACGAACCGGGCCATAGCCTCACCGTAGGCTGATCGGCTTACCGCAAGCCTTCCTGCTATAGCGGCGGATTCTGCCGGGCTAAGGCCTTCCGCGCCCCCGGCCTGTTCCAGAGCCCAGCGGTAGAACTGATCCACAGGCTGTCCCAGAAACAGCGCGATAAGCTCAGGGCGGGCCGGGCCGTCCAATCCGCCGCCCGCGAGAAGGGAGGCTGCCCGGCCCCAGGGTTCATCGGCCAGTTCCGCAAGCCGGCTGTTCAGAGCAGGGTCCTGCTGTCCGGCGTTCAGGAGCAGGAGGCGTTTGGCGGCTTCCCGGCGAATAACCGGAGAGGCACTGGTTAAGGCCCTTTGGTAGAGAAAGGATGCGGACTTCGTTGCCTCATCCCCTTCGGGGTTAGGCGAATTTTCCGCTAACAGGGCGGTAAAAAAAGCTTCTTTGGGGGGAATGCCGCTCCCCAGTCCCTGAGCCTGGCAGGAAATCAAACCCATACAGAGAAAAAAGTTAAGAAAGACGGAAAAGAACCGGGCTTTAATTTTTAGGCGGTATCCGGATGGTGGAGCCGGAGATAATCAGATCCGGATTACGGATATTATTATACCGGGCAATACGGGTATAAAGCCAGGGGTTCCGGTAGAACGCCTCGGATATATCCCAAAGCGTATCACCCCAGCGGATCTTGTAGGGAACCCCGCCCTTCGGAATAACCGGCGGCGCCTTGTAACTGGACACCGGCGCGGAAGGCCGGTCTCCGCGGGCCCTGGGCTGGCTAGGCGCGGCTGCCGGTAGAGGTTTTGGCGGGGAAACGGGCTCTGCCGCCGGCTCTGGAGCTAACGGCTCTTGAGCCGAGATTACCGGGACTGGTTTTGGGGGTTCTTCCACCGGGGGCGGTTCCGGCTCAGGCGCCTGGACCGGTTTTTCCACCGCAGGAGCGCTCCGGGGTTTTGGGGCGGCCTGATTATTCCGGAACAGGAAGAACCATATACCCAATCCTGCCAGGAGGAGGAGTATACCGATAATGATCAGGGCAATCCAGGGGAAAGACTGTTTTTGCCGCCACCCCTGCTTTTTTCGGATTTGGGAGGCCTTCTCGTAGAGCCCCTGGGGGGGCGGTTCATGCTGTTCCAGTTCAAAATCGGGAATATCATAATCCCGGCTGTCAATATCCAGGGATTTCAGGGACGCGCTTAAATGCTGATGCTCCGCGTTAATCGAAGCGTCTAAATCAGTGGCATCGGCGCTCACTTCTCCCATTTCATTGGATGAAATAATAAGCTCTATAGAAGGTTCCCCTTTAGGCCGGGGATTGACGTTTTCCACAACGATGGTTCCGATATACTGGGCGTCCGCCATGGTATGCATCCGGCTCCGGTACAGATCGATCTGTAAGCTGTCTTGGTTGTCATGCACCGTGGTGAGGATCAGCCTTTTTTTAACATTGGAATTCTCTTCAGCAATCGAAAAGAAATCACCATTCGCGATCTTTATGCCAATAGTAGATGCCATGGGGAGCAACTCCTTTCTCTAACAAATTCAAATTTATGGTGATATATACGCTTTGTCAACGGTTTTTCTTACATAAATTGTCGGCGTAAAAGGGTGACCCCCTTGAGGAGATCCGCATTCTTCCCGATAATGATATTATGTCTTTTCTTATTCCTGTTTTCGCCGGAATTGCAATTCTCGTTCTTGTTGCCGTAGGCGTTTTTGCGATCATGAGCCGTTCGAAGACGGAAGGCGGCGAAAAACAAAAGGACGGCGGGGTAAGACGTAAGGGGAAAGGCCGGGATACGGCTTTTAAAAACGCAAATAAAAAACTCGTCCAGAATCCCAAGGATCCCGAAGCCTTACAAATAGTAGGGGACGTCTATTATCAGGATGGGGCTATTGAGGGCGCTTTTAAAACCTACGAAACCCTGGTGGAAATTCTGCCTACCGCTCAGGGGCTTGACGAATTCCTCATTAACCTGCGCTACGGCCTTACGGCGATGAAACTGGGCCTGCCGGAACCGGCCTATAAAGGACTTTCCGCGGCCCGGTTGCTAAAACAGGACAACTTTGAGCTTAACTTCAATCTGGGGAGCCTGGAATTTCAACGGAAGAACTACGACAAGGCTGTCCCGCTCCTCCAGCAGGCCCGGCTTCAGGATCCGGAACATCCCGGCTGCCTTCGAATTTTAGGCCATTCCTTCTTCAAGATGAAGAAATACAAGGAGGCCATGTCCTATATCAGGAAGGCCATGGATTTGGCCCCAGGGGACAAAGAATCTCTCTATACCCTGGCTGAGTGTTACCACGAGGCGAATCAGATTGAGCAGGCCCTCAAGATATTCTCCCATCTCCGTCCGGATCCCCAGATGGGCGCCCAGTCTTGTCTTATGTCGGGAACCATCAATATGGATACTCACCAGGAGGCAAAGGCCATTGAGGATTTTGAGATCGGTCTCCGTCATCAGAACGTTAAGCCCGAAGTGGAAATCGAGATAAAATACAAGCTGGCTGTCTGTTACCTTAAGGCGAACGAAATGGGCAAGGCCCTGACGTACCTGCGGGATATTCAGGCGGTAAATCCCTCTTACCGGGATGTGGCGGTCCTCATCGGCAAATATCAGGAGCTTAACGCCAACAAAAACCTGCAGATTTATACGATGGCGCCCTCGGCGGACTTTGTTGCCCTGTGCCGCCGGGTGGTTATGGGCTACTATGCCCGGGCCAAGGTCAAAATAACCAGCATTTCGGTTACTAAAAACGATTGGGCCGATATTCTGGCGGAAGTGGATACCCCCAAGTGGTCGGACCTCGTGATGTTCCGCTTTATCCGGACTGCGGGCTCTATTGGGGAGATGATTGTCCGGGAATTCCACACCCATCTCAAGGAAGTTAAGGCCGGGAAGGGGATCTGTATCACCATAGGAAACTTTACCGAAGAAGCCCGGCGCTATACCGAAGCCCGGCTAATCGATCTTATCGAAAAAGAACGGTTCACCGCTATCCTCAATACCGTAGATTCCAAAGTCGTACAGGGCAAGGCGGCGGCAAAAAAGAAGTGATCCTATGACTAATGGGGAGCGTTTTCTTTCCCGCATTTCCTCATCAAGATATGGGGCGGATCCCGCCTGGACCGCCGCTGAGTTCAGCCGCCTTGTTTCACCCGTTATAGGTCAATCCGCCGCCGGAGATCTAAACCGTTTATATAGTACGCGAGAAGCTGAAAAAAAAGACAAGTCTCACCCTTTGCTTAAACTGGGGTATATCGCCGCATTCTTTCTTGGGGAATACGATGATACTTCCATGCCTCTCGATAAGGAAGATTGGGAAGAAATCCGAAACACCCTGGAAGATGTCTCCGGGGAAATAGAACTGAATACCCTCACCGAATTGATGGGGGAGCTTGTTGCCCGGGGCTTGTTAAACAACCAAGAACCGGGCTGATAATATTTCTTACCAGTTACTCTGACCGCCGTTATATCCACCGCCGCCGCCGCGATCGCGGCGGGGTTTGTCCATGGCTTCGTTGACCCGGATCTGCCGCCCTTCAAATTCACGGCCATTGGTACCCGCAATGGCGGCGGTGGCTTCATCTTCGGAGCTCATTTCGATGAATCCGAATCCCTTGGAATTGCCGGTTTCACGATCAAAAATGATCTTGGCGGAAGCTACGTTTCCAAATCCGGAAAACAGATTTCGGAGCGAGTCTTCGGTGGTGTTGTAGGAGAGGTTACCGACGTACAGTTTCTTGGCCATTGAGAAAATTCCTTCACCCGGAATTCAATCCAGCGCCGCTTCTACAGGAAACGATCCGGATCCGGCGTCCGAGCACGCCTTCAATATTCACGCCCATGTAAATGGACGACTCCTACCCTCCGCTAGGAACGAATTTTGTATAAATCCGGCCAGGAAGAGCATAGAATGTGAATTTAAAGGATCCTGAGAACATTAACGGGGTGAGCAAGGCTGAATCAATATCTTTCTGAAAATCGGGAGGCTTCATATAAAGCCGCCGCACCGTACAACACTCAACAAAGTATCCTATCCATAGAAACCATACCCCGCTTTTAACAGAGCGTCAAGTATTTTAAAAAAAAATGTAAATTTAAGTATATTGTTACCCGGCAAACTCCTAGGGCAACGCTGATTAACTTGACGCTAATCAGCGTTGCCCTATGCATTTGCTCATTTCATTGCGCAAATGCCACATTAAAGTAGCACTGATTTATGCTCGATTGCATAAATCAGTG
>JAITNM010000080.1 GCA_031290475.1 Treponema sp.
TCAACCTTAAATATGGATATTTCTCCTGCAAGATTATCAATATCCCGTTTGTTGTCTCCGCTCATCTCATTCACCCGGGTAACGGCCACATTGATCTGTTCGGCGCCCGTCGCCATTTCGGCCATACCGTTGGCAACTTTGTAGGTTAATTTTCCCAAGCAAAATGTTTAGAAAGTCTACGGGCAAAACCTGCATGGAAATAATCTCGCTGGAACGGATAGAAGCGGCGAAAAAATTACTATTGCGCAATTACAATTCAAAAGAAACCTGCTATCAGGTAGGCTTTAACAGCCAGAACTACTTTACGAAGATTTTCAAAAAACTATGCGGCATGACTCCCGGCGAATATCGCAGCGGTAAGTTGGCTCAGCAAGGCGTGACGGACAAAGAATTCAACAGGTGACATGATAGCGCTCCCTTAGAGGAAGTGATGAATGTCGCAGAGACAGTATCGGTATCCGGCGCCTTTAAATCTCCCACACTGGAACGCTTATCACATTTACTTCCTCCATACCGGGACATTATTTCTAAGCCATGATCCTCCAGAAACACTGAGTGAACTATTATCAATAGATTGCGACCAATCAGTTGGTTGTGGTAATACCTCATTTTGTCCGGAGAATCTAAAATCAATATTAGCATTAGCATCAATCGATCTATTAGTACCGCCCCAAGTTAAGTCACGAATATATTTAACAAAAGCAGGATCTCCGGTATGTTGATCCGGATTCATGGAACTAGCCATTGTACGGTAATCGTAAGCAACTCTAATTTGACTGGCCGCATCTGTTATAGAATTATTATCTGCAATCTTTCCGCCAGTCTTTTTAAAACGAACCTTATATGCGGCAACAGTATTTACAAGAGTATCGTTCGTTCCAATGATACCAGTGATATAGATTCCAACTCCCCCTGCGCCTTGTTGTGGCAAGTCCGCGTCTTCCTGTGGATAAGTAGGATATAGTAATTTTTGATTACTGTTATTTGTGATAATACCGCCGGTCATTTCAAACATAACTTCACTCAATGGGGAATTGACATTAGTCAGGTAAACGCCGCCGGCTGACTGGCCGTCACCTGTATTATCTTGTATTAATCCTGTTGCAAAAATTACATGTGAGTTGCCTCCTAAGAAAACGCCTGAACTTTTGTTATTCCGAATTCTTGGATAATAAGAGGCCTGTCCATTTCCAGGATTATTACCGGTATTGTCCATTGTGACGGTAGCAATACCATTAGCAAGGGTACTTTGCGCCATTATTCCAGAAGACCCATTTTCTGCAATCTCTACATAAGTGAGGGTGGTATTACTATAACCTTTAAGATCTAATCCAATTTCATTATTTGCCAGAATTTTGGTATTCTCTCCAATTTCCAAATTTATGCCTTTATCACCCGATTCAACAACGATTCCATCGCGGTTATTTTTACGGATTGTTGAGTTAGTTATTTTGATTTTCCCATTGGAGGCGTCGAATGCCGTACCATCTGTTTTAAAAAAAATTCCCATGTAGTTTTGCTCAACTGTAATGTTATCTATTGTTGTCCAAGATCCGCCGTCGAAATAAATGCCGTAAGAAGTACATTTCCTGACAGACCCGCCGCGTAAATATGCCTTTGCCCCTTTTTTTACTTTAATACCATATCCAGCTGAGTCTCCAACTACTGGAAACGTTCCATAAATCCTAGGATCCAAAGTCGTTGATGATTGTGGAGGGGCTGTTTGTTTTGAAAATGAATCTATCGCCGATCCAGTATCAGTTACAAATTTGCCGGCAAGTGAAACATCAGTATAATTTTCACTACCAGAAGCATCATCAAGTTTGAAAATTCCACCATCTTCAACTAAAATAGCAGCGAATTTTAGGCTGTCTTGTGATGTATTAATGCATGAAACAATAACTGAGCCGCCTAATGAAAAGATTTTACCCGCCCCAACTTGAATGGTATCTCTTGCGGTTCCGGAAATTTTCGCAACCTTTGGATAAAAATTTGCGTCTCCATTAAGTGTAAGGGTTTCCCCATTTCCGCCTTGAAGCAAAACATGTTTAGGCCAATATGGACCATCAATTTTCATCACAGGTTCCGAAGCTCCGTTTTCAGCCCAGCCATCTAAAAGTTCACCCATTGCATAAATACAAACCGGACTTTCGTCAGTAGGCCCACGCCCTATTGATTCCCGTTCAGTAACAATCCGGTGGGCAACTATTTCGAGTCTTGATACGGGGTCGTTTTTTTCTCCGGTTCCGGACCATGGCCCTAATCCATAATCTTTAGCATTGTTTCTAGTTGAAGCCGGCTGAAGAGTAAGGGTTTTATTAGCATCAGCCTGCCATACATACCAATATTTTCCAACAGACAATGTTTCACTAGGAAATAGTACAGATGAAACAGTTTTTACAACAGGTGATGGTAGAGAATCTATTTGTTCGTTATTATATTTAATAGGACCGCCAAGTACATTGCCCGTTTTAGCCGTTATGGTAATTTCGGCTGTATACTTATTTGCCCCCCGGTATCTGGGAACGCCGGTTATAGTTTCAAGCGATGTTGATGTTGTTGTTGATGCACCCGCATGAGTTATTGATGTCCAATTAATAGTTGCCTCCCAATCAGTAGCATCAATTTTAGTCGTTGCTTTTGAATACATAACCGGTTCAGGAAGTTGTTCCGTAGTTATATTTACGGACACTTGTGTCAGTAAAATTGCGCCAGCAACAGCGGGAGTAGAATAGTTGCCGTTTGTGTCTCTCGCGGAGACCGTTACCGTATGAAGCCCCAACGGTAAACCGGTAAAGTCAAGAGGTATTTCCGGAGCATTAGGCAGTGTTGATGGATCGCGAGATATTGAAATAGGAGTTCCGCCATCTAACTGAATAGTATACCCGGCAAAATCAGGAGGAATTTCATCCGGCGCTTTCCACGTAGCGGTAACGGATCCGGCCACATGATTAGGGGTTAACACTAACTCCTTGACAGGACCAGGCGGGTCAAAATCAAACACTGTTGCGGCGGTATTTCCAATGAAAATACTATAAATACCATTATCTGTCATGCTTATGGGATCAGTTGTTATATCTCCACCGGAAGACCGAACGGCCGTTATGGTATGCGCTTCCGGGTCTGCAACTAATATTTTTTCTATCTGATCAAGACTTGGCGGGCTGGTGGTAGGAGCAGTCCATCTTGGAATCGTTACCGTTTTAACCAGAACACCGTCAATCTGGATTCCGGTTATCTCATGATCATTGGATGTATTGTATATTATAATCCTTGCGGAAAATACTCCGGGTGTTTTTGGAATGTAAGGAGGAACCAAAGAGTCATCAGGAATAACGGTAATAATCTCATTATCACCGGCATCCAGGCTTATCAGAATAGCCGCGTCCGGCGGCATCCTTGCGGTGGCGGTAAACGAATGCGGCGCTATTTTAACCTGATAATTTTCCGGGGGAACCGGATCGCCGGATTTCGCCGGAAGTGTTTTCGGCTCAACAATAAAAACTTTTTGTTCATTTGTCCCGATAGTTGCGGAAACGGCCAGGGATTCAGTACCCTCAATCTTTACGCTCTCAACGGCTCTGGTTGTGATGTTAATAACTCTTAATCTGTTTAAATCATAGGGAACAAAAACATCAGGTCCGGGAACCGGATACGGATCTCCTGGAAGATACTCAGTATCTCCCGGAAGGGGGGGCGCTTTCGTAATAGTGCTTCTATCCGTGCCGATATTGGTATTAATTTCCATGGGGCAGCCGGCTATTACGACGGCCATGATAACGACAAATCCCAATAAAATGAATTTAACCTTGTCCGTTTTGCGTTTTAAGGACGGATACAATACGCTTCTTAATGTCAGATGCCTCTTGTCCTGGTTTCTTGTCATTTCTTATACCTTCCTTCTTTTAAATATTCACTTGCCAAAGATCTGCGGATTTTGACGGGTTAACGCCGGCTTCCGCTCCATAATTCAGGTCTGCCGGATATAATTCTCAGGCCGGCCCCTCTTCCCGGTTTCAGGCTTACAATTCGCTACATTTAAACGTTCCTTTAAATACAGCACATGTTCCTGTGGGCCTGCCGGCCGGCTCGCTATCAGGGAATTCAGAGGGTAAAAAGGAAAAAAGCTGAAAATAGTGAAAAAAAGTGCAGAATATACAAAAAAATTGACAAAAAAACTTGCAAATAAGCCTGGTGTATCCTAAAATTGTAAAAAAGGGCGAGACAAAAGTATCGGCTTTTGCTCCCTGCCCCGGAATCTTTTAAGCGGCCCGTGGGCGGAAATTTGCTGTATTTAAAGGAACGAATAACTTAGGCAACTTTAAAGTATAACCGATGCTGTTTCGGGGAATTGCCGAGGTCTTTGAGCTTACCTTGAAAGCGCTGAAATATGAGCCGGTTCCCGGTCGGCCGTAACCGGGCATTCGGACTTTAGTCCGCAATCAGGGCCGCTCATTCAACCTTAAATATGGATATTTCTCCTTTGGCAAGAGCCATTCTGGACAATAGGGAAGAACAGCGGAAAGAGATTACGGAAAACATTCTTTTGAGCATAGCGTCGGGACGTGATTTTATACGCGCAAGACATGTATCACCCTATTACTTGAGTAAAATGCTTAGAAAGTATACGGGCAAAACCTGCACGGAAATAATCTCGCTGGAACGGGTAGAAGCGGCGAAAAAATTACTCTTGCGCAATTACAATTCAAAAGAAACCTGCTATCAGGTAGGCTTTAACAGCCAGAACTACTTTGCGAAGATTTTTAAAAAACTATGCGGCATGACTCCCGGCGAATATCGCGGCGGAGCCTTGGGGCGGAACCATCGGTCCTCGTTTGCCTTTTCCCATCCTTGACAATGGCAGGTATTTCACATAAATTTATATAAAAGTGTGAGAAATAGCCATAAATTATCTATAATTATGTGATTGTAGTATAAGGGTGATGAATGGAACGGCTTATTCTGGAAAAATTACGGCAGTGGCAAGACTCAAAGTACCGTAAGCCCCTCATCTTAAAGGGTATACGCCAGTCGGGAAAAACCTGGGTTCTGAGGGAGTTCGGCCGGCGCTGTTATGTCCATACCGCCTATATCAGCTTTGATGAACATGCCGAATACAAACAGTTTTTTGAAACCACGAGGGATGTAAAACGGATACTGCAAAATCTTGCCATGGCGGGAGGCTTTACCATAAAGCCGGAAGCAACCCTCATCATTTTTGATGAAATCCAGGAATGTCCGGAAGCCCTGGCCAGCCTTAAGTATTTCTGTGAGGAAGCCCCGGAGTACCATGTAGCCTGCGCCGGCTCCCTCTTGGGAATTGCCATGGGGACGTCCTTCCCGGTAGGGAAGGTTGATTTTTTGGATATCTACCCCATGAATTTTACCGAGTTCCTCATGGCAAACGGGGATGAAAACCTTGTTTCTTATATAAATACGATTGACCGCATTGAACCCCTGCCGGAGGCTTTTTTTAATCCCCTCTATGAAAAACTTAAAATGTTTTATGTTTGCGGCGGTATGCCCGAAGCGGTAAAGATGTGGACCGAAGAACGGAATGTTGAAGAGGTTCAGCGGGCTCTTTCCGGCATCATCGGCGGCTATGAACGGGACTTTTCGAAACACCCCGGTAATACAGAATTCCCCAAAATATCCCTTATCTGGCAGTCCCTGCCTTCCCAATTGGCCCGGGAGAATAAAAAGTTCCTGTACCGGGCTGTTAAGGAAGGCGCCCGCGCCAGGGAATACGAAAGCGCCCTACAGTGGCTTTGCGATGCCGGCCTGGCCCAAAAGATTTACCGAATTACCGCTCCGGGCCTGCCTCTTTCCGCCTATGACGATCTGGGGGCGTTTAAAATTTACCTCCCCGATGTGGGCCTGCTCCGCCGGCTGGCCCGGCTGGCCCCTTCAGCCTTTGCCGAAGAAAACCGGCTTTTTACCGAGTTTAAGGGCTCTTTAAGCGAAAATTATGTCCTCCAGGCCATAGCCGGACAGTTTGAGGGATCACCTCGCTACTGGACTATGGAAAACCCCCACTATGAAGTTGATTTTCTCGCTCAATGGGAAAACGAAATCATTCCTATGGAAGTAAAATCGGAAACTAACGTGGAAAGCAAAAGTCTTAGAAGATATATGGAAAAATATGATGAGGCAGCGCCCTTAGGCTTGCGTTTTTCCTTAAAAAATCTGCGCCTTGACGGTCGTATTCTGAATATTCCCCTGTTCCTGGCCGGCCGTGTAGAACGGTTTATCAGTTTAGCCTTGAAGCGGTCTGCCTGGTAAAGTAAGCGCACACCGGGGTGACTTCAGTCCCCCGGAGGGGGACAGCTTTGCAGGAATGAAAAACCCGAGTAAGCCGGGGCTGTCCCGAAACCGCCTTACTCAAGGCCTGAGATCCGGTATCCCTGGGGGGCAAGCTCTTCCCAGGCTGAAGGCTCAAGCACGTCCTTGTCGATTCTAAGGTAGAGGTCAGGCTCATATCCTGTACGGGGATAGAGGAGGTTTCGTGAGTTGAGGTATGCCAAATTGATGCCTGGGGTAGAAAATTCCCCTGCCCCGGAGCGGATCATGGTTTCAGGATCCCGGGTCAGGGCGTCCCAGGCCCGGGAAGATTCCGCGTAGAGCCCGAGGGCCTGGGCCCGGTATGAAGGATCCCCGGTGCGCTGGGTAAGGGCTTCCATGGCGACCCCCAGGTTGTTCTGGGCCACCATCAGCCGTTCCGCCAGTTCCAGGTGATCCGGCCGGTCATTGGGGGTTAAGACCGGAAACCGGGACCGTTCGGAATCCAGCAGATTAAGGAGACGGTTATAGTACCCCTGGGCGGCGTAAAAGTTACCCCGCTGGTAGGAGACGTTTCCCAAGGCATGGAGCAGCCTCCTGTTCAGGGGCATTTCTTCGGAAACCTCGAACAGCCGCTCCAGGGCGTTCTGCCATTGTCCCGTCTGGTAGTAGGCGGCGCCCATACGGTACTGCATTTCAGGGGGAGCCCAGCCGTTCTGCTCCGCCCGCTGGTAGTGGGCTATGGCGGCGCCCATGTTGCCTGATTTGGTGAAGTATTCCAGATCCCCCAAGCCCGCGTAGAGCCTGCCGTATTCGCCGGCCCGGGAAAGCTGCCGCCGGCTGACCGCGTCTTCGAAGATACCTGCGGCTTTAACCAGGTGTTCCTCGGCTTTGAAGAATTCCCGGGCCTTTGTCAGGAGTTCGGCATAGCGCCGCTCCGTGTCGATCCTGAACCTGATCCGCTTGGAGGATTCCTCCGGGGCGGCGTCAAACGCGCTGATGGCCCGTTCCAGGGTATACCGTTCTTCGTCGGCATTGCCGAAATCGTGGTAGTACCGGGCAAGATGATAGTGGGCTTCGGGCAGGGCAGGGGCAAGGCGGACCGTCCTAAGAAGGAGGTTTCTGAGCCCCTGAATGCGTCCGATATTCTCATCGGGCACCCCGTCGGGAACCTCAAGCCGCTTATCCAGGAGGTAGCCCCCAAGTTCCGCCAGGGTACGGGGCTGGATCTTCCGTTTGAAAGCTTCGTCGAAATACTGCTGCAGGGGAATAACTTCGGCAAGATTGTCGGTCCTCATAAAGTAGAGAAGCATCCGTTCCACAATCGGATCCTGCCAGCCGTAGCGTTCCAAAAGCCGCGCATAGGCGCTTCGGGCTTCTTCATAGCGGCCGGGATCTTCCTCGCCCCAGGCAAGGTTAATATCACCCAGGGCTAAAAGCCCTTCCCGGTCATTCAGGGCATAATCAAGGATATTGTTACGGATGATACGCTCCGCCTTGGAATAGTTATGGAGGTCGTCCGTTTCCATAGCGGCGTAATCCAGGGCGCCCTTTTTATCACGGGGGTACCGTTGCAGAAGCTCATCGTATTTTTCCTCAGCGTAGAGATACTGCCGCTCTTCACGGAAAGCTTCGGCGTATTTGTAGAACCAGTTCTTTACCCGGTGCAGCCTAAAGGCCTGGGTGAACCGTTCATTGGCCCGCTCGTATTCCCCCTCTTTGATCCGGTCATACCCCAGCTTGTAAATTGATTCGGCATGGAGGGGAATGTAGACAAACTGCCATCCCAGATAAAACAGGGATGCTGCGGCTAAAATGATCATCAGGAAGACTGCCGCTATAGGGAGGAATTTGTGGACAAAAATGTAGGAGAAACTCGCCCGTTCCGCTTCAAGGTCGAGACCTGTCCTTTTTTCAAAACCCCGGGGGATAGTAATAGTGCGCCCCAGGATTTTCCCCGCCAGTATCGCCGCATCTCTGGAGGCGCCCCCGTTTACAAGCAGTTTTATAAACGACGACATTAATTCCGGCGCTACAACTTGTTCGGCGAGGATCTCTTCGCAGGCGACGCGGAGATTGAGGGGATAGGAATCGATGGTATCCCGAAGCTGGTTGAACTGTTCCTCGGTAAGGTTTATCTCTTCGATTTTCTCAGGCTTAAAATCCCTGTCCCTGGCGCCCCTGCCCCGCTTGATCTTTATTACCGGTTCCAGCGCGGATTCCTGGGCGCCAAGCTTGACGGCGGAACCGGAGAAGGTGTCATCCAGCCCCGCAAGGGCGAAGGAATCGTCAAAGGCGCCGAAACCTTCGCTGGATGCGGATTTGTTTTCCAGATCCGAACCCAGGTTCACATCCCCTTCCACGTTGAAGGTCTCAAAAGAATCGGGCCCTTGCGGTTTTTCCGCATCAAGGTCTATTCCGTCAGGGTTCCATGAGGGAACGAGGGCGCTTTCGTCTTCTTCGGGCAGCGGCAAGGCCTCCAGATCCGAATCGGTAAGGGCGGACTCTTCCATTCCGGGAATCAACGGTTCCGCCCCGGCGGGAACATCCAGGCCGCCCGCATCGGGCCCCTCCGGTCCGGGGCTTTCGCCGAATTCCGCGTCTGGCAGCTCGAAATCGCCGCCCAGATCCAGGCCGCCCTCATCGGGCCCCTCCACTCCGGGGCTTTCGGCTTCTTCTCCTGTATCCGCCCGGCCTTCCTCAATGTCCTGGGCAAATCCGTTCAGGAGATCGTCGGGGAAACCCGGATCAAAGTTATCTTCAGCAGCTGAATTCGTCTCTCCGGCATCTGTACCCTCTAAATCAGGGAAAGCTCCCAAATCCAGGGCTTCATCCGCCGGGGCTTCCGTTTCCGCGGCGTCAGGAGCCGGGCCGGCGGCCTCATCCGCCCCATCAACCGGCTCTTCAGCGGCGTTATCGGCGGGCAAATCATCGGGAACCGTGTCCAGGAAGGCGCTGAAATCAAGCCCTCCGTCACCCAGAAGTGAAAAATCATCGGTTTCGCCGTCACCGGCCGCTTTTCTCCCCCCGGAGGGGGTTCCGCCGGCTTCAGCGCTGCCGGGGGGCAAAAAGTCCGCGCCAAGGCTGGCCAGAAGATCGTCCGTGCTCTGGGAACCGGCGTTTTCATCACCGGGTAGGTCGTTAAGGGAAAAACCATCATCATCTCCGGCAAGGTTCTCAGAATCCTGAATGTCTTCAAAGGGATCGGTGCCTGTGGGCTCACTTTCGGGGAGGGGATGTTCATCCGCAAGCCGCTGCAGCTCGATATTGACTTCCGGTTCATGGCCCATTTTGAGAAAAGATTTTTGGAATTCTTCAAGCTGCTTAAGTGAAGGCATAATTAAGATATTGGAGTATTGGCCGATAATTGTAAAGAATATATGAAACGAAGCATAATACCGGCGCTCCTTATACTTATTATCGGCAGTATCGGGGCCCTGGACACGAATTCTTATGAGTTTATTGACCGCCTCCTTCTTACCACCACAGCCGGCGGCCCCCGGATTATCGACGATGGGGTTCTGTTTACCGCCCCTTCAAGCTACCGGAGCATCGGCATCGCCTTTGCCCATGAAGACTTCGCCCAAATCCACTGGTTTCAAAAACTGATGATGCCTATAGACCAAGGGCCTCCCCGGGAAAACAAAAAACAGCCTCCCCCTGAGTACACCGACTCGGGGGTCCTCTTCTTCGCCTATACCCCGCCGGAATCTGTCCGTATCCTGGAATACCGGCTCATCATTAACGGCCTCTGGACAATCGACCCCCTGAACCCCCTGCGCCGGGAGGACCGGAAAACCGGCCTCATCTATTCGGCGGTATCACTGCCGGAGGTCAAACGCCCCCTCACCGTTCACGACAGTCCCGGCGGCTCCCTCAGTTTCCGCTACAACGCGCCCCCGGGAGAAACCGTTACCGTTGCCGGGGATTTTAATACCTGGGACCCCTTCATGTACGAACTGGCCGAAACCGCCCCGGGGCGCTACAGCCTGACCATTCCCCTTCCCCCGGGAACCTACCACTATATTTTCTACCACCGGGGCCAACGCCTTACGGATCCGGGTAACAAAAAAACGGTATACAACAAATACGGAGAAGCGGTATCCGAAGCAGTGGTAAAATAGCAATAAACAGGTAATTCCACCGAAATGTGACTAAAATGCATGCGAATGCAAAATAGTCTTGACTTTTTCGCAAAACAGTGCAAAATAGTCGTATGACCCGGAGCCGGAAAGAACGGATTATCAAGGATCTCCCCTCAAAGCTCGTCTTTCTTACCGGACCCCGGCAGGTCGGGAAAACCTGGCTTGCCCATGATATTGCCGGGGAATTTGAGCGTCCGGTTTACCTGAACTACGATCGGCTCCAGGACCGGGTGATCATCCTGAACGAAGCCTGGCTTGCTTCTACGGATCTGCTTATCTTCGACGAAATCCACAAAATGCCCGAATGGAAGGGCTACCTTAAGGGGATTTTTGACACCAGAAACGAAGGACTTAGGATCATCGTAACCGGCAGCGCCCGGCTGGACTTTTTCAGGCAGGCAGGGGATTCCCTCGCAGGCCGCTGCTTCACCCACCGGCTATTCCCCTTTTCCATAGGAGAACTTGCGGCGGCGGATTACCCGGCGGACATCGATCGGCTGATGAGCCGGGGCGGTTTTCCCGAGCCCTTTCTTGCGGAAGATGACGCCTGGGCCCGGCGCTGGCGGAACCAGTACGTTAACGGCCTTGTTCGGGAGGACGTGCTCGATTTTGAAAACATAAGCGATTTCAAGTCCCTTAAACTCTGCCTTGAACTCCTCCGAAGCCGTACCGGTTCCCCCGTATCCTACTCCTCCATTGCCAGGGACATCGGAATCGCCCCAAACACCGTTAAAAAATACATCCAGATTTTTGAAGCCCTCTGCATTGTATTCCGGGTTACCCCCTTTTCGGGCAGTCCCGGCCAGGGTAACATCGCCCGTTCTCTTTTAAAAGAACCCAAAATTTACTTCTACGATACCGGCATGGTAGAGGGGGACGAGGGGGCAAAGTTTGAAAACCTCGCCGCCCTGGCCCTGGCAAAGGAGGCCGCCGCTGCGGAGGACGTGAGGGGCACAAACGCCGCCCTGCATTACCTCAGAACCAAAGACGGCAGGGAAGCGGATTTCTGCTATGTAGAGAATGGAGCTATACGCTTCCTCGCGGAGGCAAAACTATCCGATTCGGCTATCAACAAAAATCTGTACTATTTTTGTGAGAAATATCAGGTTCCGGGCGTACAAATCGTAAAAAACCTGAAACGGGAGCGGCGGCAGGACCGCATCGAAGTGCGGGACGCGGCTGCATACTTCAGGGAACTGGAGTAATTCGTTGCGAAGATGACTAACTCCATATTATATTTTACAGGTTTTTCCCTATAGGTGTCAAATAAATATACCACGCGGTAAATTTCCCCAAATTCAACTTTTTTTGCTTGACAGACTTGTCCAAAGATATCATACTATTTCTATGGAATTTATATATTTTTAAGGAGATCTATCAATTATGGCTAAGAATTACAAATTTGAAACCATCCAGGTCCATGCGGGCCAGGAAAAACCGGATTCCGCCACTGACGCCAGGGCAGTACCTATCTATCAGACTACTTCTTATGTCTTCCCCACGTCCAAGTCAGCGGCGGACCGTTTCGCCCTTACCGAGCCGGGGAACATCTACACCCGGATCATGAACCCCACCTGGGGCGTGTTCGAGGCCCGTATCGCGGCCCTGGAAGGGGGCGTTGCGGCCCTGGCCGTGTCTTCCGGCGCCGCCGCCACCACCTACGCCATTCAGAACATCGCCCGCTCAGGGGACCACATCATCTCGGACTATCAGATCTACGGCGGCACCTACAATCTGTTTGCCAATACCTTCAAGGACCAGGGCATAGAAACCAGCTTCATAGACGGCAGCGTGCCCGCCAATTTTGAGAAGGCCATAAAACCCAACACCAAGGCCATCTTCTTTGAAACCCTGGGGAATCCTAACTCTTCTATAGTAGACATTGAAGCGGTGGTCGCCATTGCCCACAAACACGGCATCCCCGTCATCGTGGACAACACTTTCGCCACCCCCTACCTCCTGCGGCCCATTGAGTACGGCGTGGACATCGTGGTCCATTCGGCCACCAAGTTCATCGGCGGACACGGGACCTCCATCGGCGGCGTCATTGTGGACGGCGGCAAATTCGACTGGGCCGCAAGCGACAAGTTCCCCGGCCTCAGCAAGCCCAACCCCAGCTACCACGGCGTGGTCTTTACCCAAGCGGTGGGGAACCTGGCCTACATCATCAAGGCCCGCACCACGTTGCTCCGGGACACCGGCTCGGCCCTGTCCCCCTTTAACGCCTTCCTCTTCCTCCAGGGACTTGAAACCCTGTCCCTCAGGGTGGAACGGCATGTGTGGAACACCTTCAAAGTGCTGGACTTCCTCAAGTCCCATCCACAAGTTGGGAAGGTGAACCACCCCTCCCTGGGCGATCACCGGGACAACAAGCTCTACAAGAAGTACCTTCCCAATGGCGGGGGCTCCATCTTCACTTTCGAACTCAAAGGCAGCGCGGATCAGGCCAAGAAGTTCACCGAAACGCTGGAACTCTTCTCCCTCCTGGCCAACGTGGCGGACGTGAAGTCCCTGGTGATCCACCCGGCCTCCACCACCCACTCCCAGCTCAGCGAAGCGGAACTTTTGGAACAGGGCATCAAACCCAACACCATCCGCCTCTCCGTCGGCACCGAACACATCGACGATATTATTGATGATTTGAAAACGGGCTTTGCGGCGGTAAAGTAGACGCCGGACGCCAAATTTAGTTGGGCTAATTGACCTTTAAGGTCAAATTAGCCCAATTTTTTATATGTATAAATCAGCGCCGCTTTCCTGAATGATGAATTGACAATTTCTCCAGGTAATATTATCCTTTTTTAAGAGAAAATCAGGGTGATAATGGGGCAGGATAGGATGCCGTAACTGGGGGTGTTCAAATTGGCGAAGAAGAAAAACTGGACAGTACTCGGACTGCTGCTGGCGCTGCTGCCGGGAACGCTTGTATTTACGGCGTGTCGCACCCCGCCGGGGCCAAAGGAAATTTATATTGAAAAGGAAGTGCCGGAAACATTTTACATCCCCATTACCCGGGAAATCGTTGATGAAATTAATAACAGAGAAAATGGTATTATTATCAACAGTAGAACTGTCCATCGGCCCGAGGAACTCCAGTATTATATCTCCAAGGGTATTGTCCTGGAACGCAGGGAACGTAAACCTGTGCTGGAAGTTAACGCCAAGGGTGACCTGCTCCGGTGGGAATTTACCACCGAAGAACGCCTGTCTATCGGACAAAAAACTCCGGGAGAACTGCAGTTGTACGGGCCGATAGGCGACAGGGTAAGGCCCATGACCATAAGCATCTGTTTTGACAATGATGAACGCATGGTACTGGATTTCAGGCAGGACATTACCCAGGGGAACCGCTTTTATTTGGTGTATAATAACGAAAGCGATGGTTCCAAAAGAATAAACTATGGCGAAACAAAACAGTATATCCTGTCTTTTTGGGAAGATCCCTCACCGGTAAGCCCGCCTGAATCTTCCGGCACTGATGATCCCCCTGCGGAAACCGTGACAGACTCCCGGCCCTATCTGCAAATAAAGGTTGCCGACATATCCGAGACCTTCCGCATTAACCGGAGCATTGGGGGCAGGCGCGTAAGAAATTAAAGAGCCCAAATATAGCGCGCAACATAGAGAAATATGAAATTCCAGCGGGTGAAGCGCTAGTATCACCGCATTACTTTATTTTTGAACTGGAGCTTCATTTCTTTCTTCCCTTTTTTTCTTTCCGTTCCAATTCTTCAAGCATTTTATCAAAATCCGATTTGAAAAGCCTGTCTTGAACAATACGGTACTTTTCAAATTCGCTTTCCGCAAAGGATTTGGCAATTTCCGCCGTTACTTTTCCGGGGTTATTTAAAATTTCATACTCGGTAAATTTAAGGAAAGCATCTAAGCGGGTTTTCCAGTCTTCCATGGTCATGGGAATATTCCGGCCGGCCTGCAATTCAGCGTAATCAAGATAGGTTGTTACAATACGTTCCAGTCCGTCAAGTTCTTCCCCGGTAAGGTAATTTTTTGCGATGGACACATCGTATTTTTGCACCTTTCCATCCGGAGCGGCTTCCCAGGATGTAAGGCCCATGTGCGGTTTTTTTGCGTCAGCCCGTTCTGCGATAACTTCCGCAGCGGTATGTCCGTGTATGGCCCAATGGAGTTTGTTTTGAACTGTCGCAAAAAATGTTTTTGTGGTAGCTGCGCTTTTATCATAATCAAGGGCCGTGGCATAAATATCGGTAATTTTCTGATAAAATTTCCGTTCACTTAGGCGGATTTCCCGAATTTCGGCAAGCAGTTTTTCAAAATACGCCTTTGCCAGAATAGAGCCGCCGCTTTTAAGCCGGGGCGTGTCCATGGCCCAGCCCTGAATAGCATAGTCTTTTATGACGCCGGTCGCCCACTTGCGGAACTGCACTGCCCGGCTTGAATTAACCTTGTACCCTACGGCGATGATCGCTTCCAGAGAATAATGCTTGGTATTGTACTGCTTGCCGTCTGAGGCAGTTATCCGGAAATTCCGGATAACTGAAGTCTCTTCCAATTCATTATCCAAAAAGATATTTTTTAAGTGTTCATTTACGGTACGAACATCCACATCATATAGAAGGGCCATCATCTTTTGAGACAGCCAGACATTTTCATCTTCATAGATGACTTCGACACCGCCCCCCTGGGGCGAGCTCTCGCCTGTGGCGGCCACAAAGGTAAGGTATTCAGCGGCAGAGCTGCGGATGGTTATTTCTTTCATTTCTTAACAGCCTTTCCCCTTGTATTTACATCTTTATCTTCCAGCGATTTTACAAATCTGTCGTAATAATTTACATACATTAGCCGTGCTTTTCCCGTACCGCTGTTTCCGCTTCCTTCATCGGCTTGCGGCCTATGGCGAAGAATATCAGGGCTACCACAAAGAGGAGTGCGATAGACAGTATTGCTAACGCGCTGCTGCCGGTGACGGTCTTGGTAAGGCTGTAGAAGGCGGGCCCCATAATCGCGGCAAACTTGCCGAAGATGTCAAAGAAGCCGAAGAACTCCCCGGAATTTTCCGGCGGGACGATTTTGGCAAAGTGGCTGCGGGAGGTGGCCTGGATGCCCCCCTGAACAGTGCCTACCAGCACAGCGAGGGTCCAAAACAGTACCGTGGCGGTTTCCATCCCAAAGTAATTCTGCTCCAGCCCAAGACCCATGATAAAGCCGACGATACAGATAACAATGTAGAGGCATACGGCGTATAACAGCATTCTAAGGGAGGTAAAGCGTTTGGCAAGAAGACTGAACCATATAGAACAGGGGAAGGCGACAATCTGGGTCACGAGCAGAGAGAGAAGCATACCGGTCTGGTCCAGACCCAGGGTTTCGCCATAGGCGGTAGCCATACTGATCACCGTATCTACCCCGTCAATGTAGAAAAAGTACGCCAGAATAAAAAAGAACACGCCCTTAAGGGTGACGATTTTTTTTGCAGTCCTTCCGATGGCGGCAAAGGTTTCTTTTACAATTCCTGTTTCAGGTTTTTCAATATAGTGTACCTGTTTTATGTTTTTCAAGAAGGGAATGGAGAACAACCCCCACCAGATCACCGTAATAACAAGGGCCAGTTTTACTGCAACGGAGCTGGTGATCCCAATGACGGGAGCGGCCTGCAGCAGGGCAATGGACAGGATAAAAGGAATGGTGCTCCCGCCTATGTATCCGAAGGCAAAGCCATAATTCGAAATCCGGTCCATTCTGTCGGGAGTAGTTACATCGGTCAGAAAACTGTCATAGATGAGGCAGCTCCCGGAAAAGCCTACCCGGGAGAGTACAAAACCGAGCAGCATCAGGGGCCAGAAGTCCATCAGGGCGCTGAAGAGGGTAAAGGCCAGCCCCAGGAAAAGAAAGGCGGCGAAGAGTTTTTTCTTATAGCCCCGGTAATCCGCCAGGGCGCCCACAATGGGCGCGAGGACTGCCAGGATCAGCATGGACGCCGATGCGCCGATACCCCACCAGGTATCCCCGGGGCTCCCCTGGCTGTTTACAAATCCTACAAAATAAATCGGGTAGATAGCCGCCATCATGGTGGTGGCATACACCGAATTAGCCCAATCGTACATGATCCAGCTTTTTTCAATTTTAGTAAATTTATTCCGACTGCTCATATATGCTCCTCTTTGCGTTCTCCAACATTAAATAATTCGTCCCTCGCCGGGGGCAGGCGGGGAATGACAGGTTTTCTGTTTTCCGGGAGACCGTCCCCCAAAAGCCTTAACGCTATGGGCGCCAGATCCAGAAGGCTCCCCCCCTCAAAAACGGCGCCTGTTTTTACCCCTCTTCCCCGGACCGCGTAAAATACCTCATAGTCCTTATAATCCGCCGGATAGCCGTGCTGGCCCTTCTCTCCCTTATTGTACACCGCATAGTCGTAACCCGGCAGGGCGCAGAAACCGAAAGGCAGCTCCCCACGGCCGGAAAGGCGCATCTCTTCCGGGGTAAGGTACCGGTTAAAGCCCGGGCTCTTTTCTACCCGGGCCCTGATTTCCCCAAGACAAGCTGCTAACAGCGCGGCGCCGGGGTGGAAGAAGGCTGAACCCCCGGCGCATTCAAAGAAACATCCCGCCCCGGTCATCCGGTATTCGCCCCCTTCGTCTTTGTCAAGGAGGCCCATCTCCGCCAGTATATCATTGGGAAGGATAGATTGTTGCAGGGGAAGCTGGGCGTGGTCGGAAAAGACGATCACCGCCGGTTTTTCATCACCCTCCCCGCCGGCAGCCTCAAGCAGCCGGGAGAGACCTTCATCCATCACTCTGAGGGCCTTTTCCAAAACAGTCCAGTCTTCGCCGTGATGATGGCAGAGGGTGTCGTAGCAGGTAAAGTGCATCAGGGCCAGATCGGGCTTGTGACGGCGGAGTATGTCCGCCATGCAGGCCGCGGCGAAACGGTCCCGCGCGGGCTGGCTGATTCCTTCCAGCAGACGGCGGTATTTGAGCCAGAGGCGGAGCTGCGTGAATTTGGTTCCGTTCTTCAGGTTCAGGAGGATCTGGTTGTCCCCCGGCCGGGGCATGATCTCCGGCAGGTTCCACCGGATTTCCCTGGCGCCGCCGGTAACCGGCCAGAGTACCGATGCCGCCGTGAGGCCCTTTTCGGCGGCGGCCTGCCAGAGGGTTTTAGCCCTGATCCCCGAGGCGCGGAAGTTCCATACCGGATAATGGGCGGGGAAGGGGGGCTCGTTGGAAAAGAGGCCGTGTTCTGCGGGATGAACCCCGGATACCACCGAAGCGTGGACCGGGTAGGTGTTCGTGAGGAAGACGCTCCGGACTTTTCGGACAACCGCGGCGCTGCGGAACAGGGCGCCTGTGGCGGGCAGGGCGGCAAGCCGGTCAAAGACCCGGTCTCCCGCCGCGTCAAAACTGATGATGATTAATTTGGCGGCCCCTTTTTTCATCCTTATTAATGTTACTTTATTTCCTGAATTTCCGCAAATAATATTAAAGCGCTTCCTTAGATTCAGCTTCTTCCCTGTTTTGGCTGTCATGCCAATACCCGGATAAAAACCCCCGGTTTCATTAAATCCCCGTTGAGTATATGTTTGTTATTCCTTATGATATAGTGCTATAGAACCTCAATTAGATAGCGGAATCTTATTCAAGTTCCGTTTGACAGGTTTTCTTTTTATGACGAAATGTTTTAGCGAGGAGCAGGCATGAATAAAATTCTTTCAAAAAAACAGCTTTCAGCGGATGTGTATGAAATGGTTGTCGAGGCCCCCATGATTGCCAAAGCCCGGAAGGCCGGTCAGTTTATTATTGTTCAGAATGATCTTGATTGGGGGGAGCGGATCCCCCTTACCATAGCTGACGCCGATGTCCGGGCGGGAACGATAACCATAGTATTCCAGACCGTCGGTTCTTCCACCCATAAAATTGCGGCAAAGGACCAGGGAGATTACCTGGCAGCCATCCTGGGTCCCCTGGGGAATCCTACCCATATCGAAAAATTCGGCCATGTGGTCTGCGTAGGGGGCGGTATCGGGGTGGCGCCCCTCTATCCCATCGTTCAGGCTATGAAGGAAGCGGGGAATCACGTTTCGGTGATCATCGGGGCGCGGACCAAAGAACTGGTGATCTTTGAGGACCGGATGCGGAAATTTGCCGATGAGCTTACCATAGTCACCGATGACGGCTCTTACGGCAGAAAGGCCCTGGTTACCGAGCCCCTCAAGGAGTACTGCTCCAAAGAGCCCAAGGTTGACATGTCGGTGGCCATCGGTCCGCCCATCATGATGAAATTCTGCGTAAAAACTACCGCCGAAACCAATACTCCGGTTATGGTATCCTTGAATACCATTATGATCGACGGGACGGGGATGTGCGGCGGCTGTAGGGTTACCGTAGGGGGCGAGACCAAGTTTGTCTGTGTAGACGGTCCCGAATTCGACGGCCACCAGGTTGATTTTGACAATATGATGATCCGGATGCGGGCCTTTAAGTCCAGGGAAGATCAGTCCCACCATGACTGCCACCTTGCCCTTGGGTTGCCGCCCCACCAGGCGCCCGTACCTGTAGCGGCGGTGAAATAACATAGCCGGAGAAAAGGAGAGAGACCCATGAGCGAGATAAAGACTAAGGCGGAACTTGAAAAAGAAGCCCGGGGGATATTAAAACCCATACTGGATAAAAAGGCCGCCGGAGAAGCGCTCAGCGCAAAAGAACGTCTGGCGATTCCGGCCCAGGAGATGCCCGTTCAGGATCCTATTGCACGGAGCAGGAACGTAAGCGAGGTTGCCCTGGGGTACGGCGAAAGCCAGGCCCGGCTTGAGGCGGAACGCTGCCTGGGCTGCAAGAACCAGCCCTGTGTTCAGGGCTGTCCGGTACAGGTCCCCATCCCCCGGTTCATTGCCGGGATCCAGCAGGGTGATTTCAAGGCCGCTGTGGATGCAATAAAGGAAACCAATTTGCTTCCCGCAGTGTGCGGCCGGGTCTGTCCCCAGGAAAAGCAATGCCAGGCTGAATGTACGGTGGGCAAGAGCCTCAAGTCCGTGGAAAAGGCGGTTGCCATTGGGCGGCTTGAGCGATATGTGGCGGACTGGGAGCGGGATAACGGCAAGGTGACGGTCCCCTCGGTAAAGCCCGCCACCGGCAGAAAGGTTGCCGTTATCGGCTCAGGTCCCGCCGGGCTCACCGTGGCCGCGGATGCCGCCCGGGAAGGCCATGGGGTCAGCATATTCGAAGCCTTTCATAAGCCCGGCGGGGTTATGGTCTACGGTATCCCCGAATTCCGGCTCCCCAAGGCCATTGTTCAGGCGGAGGTTGACAACCTCGGCAAGATGGGGGTAAAGCTGGACACCAATTTCCTTATAGGCCGTACCAGAACGGTAAAGGAATTATTAGAAGAGGATCAGTACGACGCGGTATTTATCGGCGTAGGCGCGGGGCTGCCCAAATTTCTGGGTTGTCCCGGTGAAAACCTGGTAGGAGTTTCCAGCGCGAACGAGTACCTTACCAGGGCGAATTTGATGAAGGCCTATGACGCGTCAAAAGCGGATACCCCGATTTACCAATCAAAAATTGTGACGGTCATAGGCGGCGGCAATGTCGCCATGGACGCCGCTCGTATGGCCCTGCGCCTTGGAGCGGAGCAGGTACATGTGATTTACCGCCGTACCAGGGACGAAATGCCCGCCCGGGCCGAAGAAGTGGTCCACGCCATGGAGGAAGGCGTGATCTTCGATTTCCTCAGAAACCCCAACAAGATGCTGGGGGATGATCAGGGCCGGGTAACAGGGCTTGAGTTGCAGAAGTTTGAACTTGGGGAGAGTGACGCTTCGGGCCGCAGAAGCCCTGTTGCCGTTCCCGGTTCCGAATATGCATTTAACTGCGACACGGTTATTGTTGCCCTGGGGAATGAGTCGAATCCCCTGCTGGTGCGAACCACCGGGAACCTTAGCGCGGACCGGAAGGGACGCATTGTGGTTAGTGAAGACCAGAAGACGTCCCTGGACCGGGTGTATGCCGGGGGCGACATTGTACTGGGCGCCGCTACGGTAATACTCGCCATGGGCGAAGGCCGCAGGGCCGCCGCCGCAATAAACGAATTGTTGACAAAATGAAACACATATTATTCTTCTGTTTTTTAGTAATTCTCTCCCCGGCCTTTCCCGTTGCCGCCCAGTCCCCGGATTTTTCCCGCTACGATGCCTTGCAGAATTACCGCACCGGAAGGGACCTGGAAGCGCGGAACCGGGGCGAAGAGGCTGAACGCTATTATGCGGAAGCGGTCCGGATCTGCCAGAACGAAATTGCCCGCAATAGCGCAAACATGGATTCTTACACGGTGCTCACCTGGACTTTGCAGCGCCAGCGCAAGTACTCGGAAGTGATCGTCTGGGGTTCCAGGGCCCTGCAAATACAAACCGATCTCCGAATCGTGGAAATCATGGGAGAGGCCTACTTCTATCTCGACAACCACCCCGAAACCCTGCGTTTTATGCAGCGTTACGTCAACGCCCGGCCTCAGGGGGACAGGGCTTCGGTGGCGTATTTCTTTATCGGGGAAGTGTACCGTATTGCGGGGAAATGGCGCCACGCGGATATTGCCTACACAACCGCGGTACGCCTTGAGCCGGGTTCGGCCCTTTGGTGGTTTCGCCTTGGTTCGGTACGGGAATCCGCCGGTGAAAACGTCCCCGCCGCGGAAGCCTACGAGCGGGCGTTGCGGCTCAATCCCAATTACCGGGAAGTTATCGAAGGCCTCGCCCGGGTACGAGCCGCCGGCTGAGTTTCATCCCATCTTTGTCCGTCCCCGGAAACTCCGGGATAATGTCAGCCGGTCCGCGTATTCCAGATCCCCCCCTACCGGGAGTCCTGACGCGAGGCGGGTTACTTCCACGTCAAGCTCTTTGAGCTGTTTTTGCAGGTAAAGGGCGGTCGTATCCCCTTCTACCGTGGGATTCAGGGCGAGGATCAGCTCCTTTATCCGGCCTGAACCACGGACACGGGACAACAGTTTTCCTATGGTCAGGTCATCGGGGCTAACCCCGTCCAGGGGGGCAATGAGGCCCCCCAGTACATGAAAATGCCCCCGGAATTCCCGGGATTCCTCGATCACCCGGATATCCTGGGGCCGTTCAATCACACAGATAATTGACGGATCCCTGCCGGGATCAGTACAAATAGGGCAGGGATCCGTTTCGGTAAAACTGCCGCACCGGGAACAGCGCCGTATGGCCTGGTGCAGGGAAAGTAACTGTTCCGCCAGGAGGCGGGCATAACTGGGATCCGCATCCAGAAAATGATAGGCCATGCGGGTGGCGCTTTTTTTGCCGATTCCCGGCAGTTTTGACAGTAACGTTACAAGCCGCTCGATGGCATCCGGGCTGCTTTTCACTGGCCCCCCGGGGCGCCGAAGCCGGGGAATCCCGGTAAACCGCCGCCTGTTCCCGGAATGCCCAAGTCCCCTGCCATGGTCCCAAGGGCGCGGTTTACCTCTTCTTTAACCTTTTCATACGCGTTGCCAAAAGCCGCGACGATCAAATCCTGGAGCATGGTAATGTCTTCAGGATTTACCGATTCCCTTTCCAGGCGGATTGCCAGAAGTTCCATCCTGCCGTTGAGCGCTACCTCAACCATCCCGCCGCCAGCCGAACCGGTTACGGTAATCGCCCCCAGTTTTTCCTGAAAACCGCCCATCTGTTCCTGGATCTTCTGGGCGTTCTTAAGCATGTCAAAAGGATTGATACTCATTCTCCGCTCCCCGGATTACCGTCCCCGGTATTATTACTTGAATTGTCAACGACTGTCCCCCGGAATACCCTCCGCACCGTTTCTACCTGGGGCGGAATAGTCCCGTTGTTTTCCGGCGCTTGGGTTTCCGCTTTTTGCGCTTCCCGGGCAGCCATGCGGCGTTTGAATTCCTCCGTCAGGCTGCCGGGCCGTCCCGGGAGTATACTCTGATCGTAGACCGCCCGTTCCTCCGCCCCGGCGGCGCCCGGCGCGGCAAATGCGGCGTTTTGGGCCGGCAAAGCGCCGCCCGGTACATTTCCGCCCAGGGATAACCGGGCTTCAGTCACCGCCGCCCGGAGTTCCGGCGGTGAAATCCAGCGATCAAGCCAGGAGAGTTTTGATACCGCCGTTTCAAGCTCGAACCGGGGGGATACGGAGTAGCGGATGTCCCGGTAGAGGGTAAGGAGCAGATCCAGCGCCCGCTCCAGATGTACCGAATCAAGCTTTGCCAAAACCGGGGCGGAAAACCGTTCCGGGGCATATCCCAACAGAGATTCCCGGGTTACCCCGTTTTTCAAAAGTAAAAGGCTCCGGTAGTAGCCCGCAAGGTCAATGACAAACTGTTCAATTGCCACCCCCGCGTCCAAAAGTTCATCTACCAGGGCAAAGGCCCGGGGGGTCTCATTGGCCGCGCAGGCCTCCGCCAGGCTGTTGATCTGGTCCAGCCCAACAAGGCCCAGCTTTTCCCGGATGATCCCGGCGCGGATATTCCCCTCGGAAAAAGAAGCAACCTGGTCAAAGAGGGTGTACGCGTCCCGGAGGCTCCCCGTAGATTCCTTGGCGATCCAGAACAGGGCTTCATCCTCCGCCGCAATCCCCAGTTCCGCACAGGTTTCCTTCAATACTTTCGCAATAGTTTCGATGGAGATCAGCCTGAACGAGAATTGCTGACACCGGCTCTTAATGGTGGCCGGCACCTTGTGGAGTTCCGTGGTGGCGAAGATAAAGACGATATAGGGAGGAGGCTCTTCAATAGTCTTGAGCAGCGCGTTGAACGCGCTGTTGGAGAGCATGTGAACTTCGTCAATTATGTAGATTTTATAGCGTCCCGCATGGGGGGGGAAGAGCACCTCATCCTTGATCTGCCGCACATCGTTCACCGAGGTATTGGAAGCCCCGTCGATCTCGATGATATCGAGACTCGCCCCCCGGCCGATTTCCTGACAGCTGGAACAAACCCCGCAGGGCGTGGGGGTGGGCCCTTTTTCGCAGTTCAGGGACCGGGCAAGAATCCGGGCGGCGCTCGTTTTCCCGCAGCCCCGGGGGCCCGAAAAGAGGTAGGCATGGGCGATCCACCGGGCCTCAATGGAACTTTTCAAGGTAGCCGCCACGAAATCCTGACCCACAAGCTCATCAAAAGTTTTCGGCCGCCGCCTGGTTGCGGTTACTTCATATCCCATAGCCTTCAGTGTATCCTGTAACAGACAGAAAAAAAAGACCCGAAACCAGGATGATCACGGCGCAACAGACTTCCGCTTACCGTTGCTTCCTTCCGAACCTGGCGGGGTTGGGCGGCGCCTGCTCGCATGGTTCCTGGTTCCGGGAATCACAGCCTATCCCCTTTGGCATTTTTTTTCAAGACGGACGGCCACAAATAGCAGGCGGGAACCGCCCAAAGGTCCTCTCCCCAGGGGACAATCTCGCTGCCGGGGTACATGACAATGCCTTTTTTGAAATGGCCGCCTACGGCCTCTTTCAGCAGTTTCAACCCGTAAAAGTCGTGGGCGTCCGGGGAACCGTCAAGTTTTACCTCAATGCCGATGGTGTCGCCGTTTGTTCTTTCAATGACGAAATCCACTTCCTTGTTGTCGCTGGTCCTGAAGTGGGACACCGAGGCGTCCGTTAAAGAAGCGGCGTTCTTCATAATTTCGGTGGCGATGAAATTTTCAAACAAACGGCCCATAGTAATTCGATCGTTCCGGTAAATGTCCCGGATATCCCGCCTCATAAGGTAAGAAAGCAGGTTGGTATCGTTAAAATAAAGCTTTGATGCTTTGGTAAACCGTTTATTCAGGCGGTTCGGCTTTGACCAGGACGGAAGCTCAAAAACCAGGAAGGTATTGGTCACCGCCCCCTTATACCGGTCGTAGGTTTTAATATCCAGGCCCGTTTCCCGGGCCACCGCGCTGTTATTTAAAAGCCCTCCGGCCCGCAGGGCCAGAACCGAGAGGAGCATGATTATTTTTACCGGATTCCGTATGTCCGCGATGCTTTGGACATCCCGCTGCACTACGGTAGTGAGGTAATCGTCAAACCACTGGGTCCGGTTTATGTCCGAATTTAAGGCCGGCTCGGGAAAGGTTGAGTTGCCGATAATGTCCGGCAGATCCCAGCTCGTATACCGGCGGTATTCAAGTTTGTCCTGAAACAGATTTTCAATAAAATTGCATGACGATTGGCGTATCTCCCCGGAAGAAAAGGGGAGGAGGGTCAAAACCGACATCCTCCCCACCAGGGCTTCCGCCAGGCGGGGCAGGGCCAGGAGGTTTGCTGAACCGGTCAGGAGGTAAAGCCCCTTTCCCTTGTCCCTGGCCCGGTTTTCGTCCACCGAAATTTTGAGGCAGGGGTAAATTTCCGGCGCCATCTGTACCTCATCTATGATATTCAGCGCGTCCCCTGGCAGGGATTGTATGAAATTTGCCGGATCAGCCTTTGCCGCCGCCAGGATCAGGGAGGAATCAAAGCTGATGTAGTTTGTTTCCCTTTTCAGACCCAGATTTTGTACCAGCGTCGATTTACCGCACTGCCGCGGTCCGTTGAGGTAGACCAGGGGCCGGGTAGCGAGGGTTGTTTCTATAAAATCCCGTAGTTTCCTGTTATAAACCCGCATCTTCCTTCCTTGCATTTATGGTATTATGATACCATATTTTCTTCCATCATAATACCATTTTTGCAAATTGTCGATAGTCAATCCCTCGAATCTGTCCAAAAATCTCAGTTTTGGGGCGATCTTATGCTTTTTCCGCTTTTACTGGGTGAAATTTTGGAAATTTTTCCCCGATCCTCTTGATCTTTTTTTTTATTCCTGATAGATTTTTCTTCCTGGCTTCTGTTCGCCCGGATATATGGGTATTTGCCGTTTATGTACGGTATGTGTATACTATACAAGAGCCGTTAAAATCATGTGTTGCATTCGTGCGGATACGTGGATAAAATATAGAAGGGAGTTTTTAGTACATGCCTACAATTAACCAGTTGGTTCGTTTTGGACGGCAGCAGGTTAGCTCCAAGACGAAGTCTCCGGCGCTCCAGTCATGTCCCCAGAAACGCGGGGTTTGTACCCGTGTTATGACCGTTACCCCCAAGAAGCCGAATTCCGCATTGCGGAAGGTAGCCCGCGTACGGCTTTCCCACGGCACTGAGGTAACCGCCTATATTCCCGGTATCGGCCATAACCTTCAGGAACACTCGGTGGTATTAGTCCGGGGCGGCCGGGTAAAGGACCTTCCCGGGGTTCGGTATCATATCATCCGGGGCGCCAAGGATACCCTTGGTGTGGAAGATCGTAAACGCAGCCGGTCCAAATACGGCGCTAAACGGCCTAAGGCGTAGGGTTTATCATGAAACAAAGTTTCCTGTTTGGTTTGACGGCACGGCCTAAAGGCCGCGCTAATAGAGGTTAATTATGGGAAGGAAAAAGAAGACTATAGACCGGGGTATACTTCCGGATCCAAAATACAACAGTGTGGTGGTTTCCAAATTTGTTAACCGGATGATGTGGGAGGGGAAGCGTTCTATCGCCCTCCGTATAGTACACACTGCCCTGGATACTTTGGGGACAAAGGCTGAGAAAGAGCCTCTTGAAGTTTTTCTTAAGGCCATAGATAATATCAAGCCCGCTATTGAGGTTAAATCCCGGCGGGTCGGGGGCGCGACGTACCAGGTCCCGGTGGAAATCCGGGAGTCCCGGCGGGAAGCCCTGGGTATGCGGTGGATCATAAATGCCGCCCGGGC
>JAITNM010000069.1 GCA_031290475.1 Treponema sp.
TCTTCGCCGAAACGGCTGCGGTCGGTGTCTTCTATGCGGAGTATGAATTTACCGCCCCGGGAACGGGCAAAGAGGTAATTAAAAAGGGCTGTTCTTACCCCGCCGATGTGCTGAAGCCCCGTGGGAGAAGGGGCGTAACGATCGCGGACTTCCATGCTTATTGGACCATCGTATTGGTTTGCATCAGGGATGTATTAAGCAGCCGATCCCGAAAGGCTTTCATGGCTTCGCCGGTTTCCGCCATTTTCCCCCGGCATTTGTCGTATTCTCCGTTTTTTGAGGCCATTTCCAGGTCATAAGAACGGGCGCGGAGTTCTTCCGCCCCCAGGTTCGCAAAGGCGCCCTTAAAGGCGTGGATACGAATGGTATAATTTTTCCAGTCTTCCTGGGCAAGGGTGTTAATAAGGGCGGTAAATTGATCGTCGAATTCCTCGCAGAACCGGCGCAGGGCCTCGTAATAAAGGTCTAAACTGTTCCCCAAATGGGACATTCCTTCCCAAACATCCAATATTTCTATTTCCGAAAGTTCACCAAATAGGGCATCCATACTATTATTCTAACATGTAAAACGCCTTTATGTCAATTTCCTGAGCAGGGCCAGGAAATCCGCCCGGCTCATTTCTTCCCCCCCGAGGCTCCGGAGGTGCTCTGTGGGGACCTGACAGTCAATGAAGCGGGCCCCCTCACTGAAAAGCCGCTCCGCCAGGGTGAGGAAGGCCGCCTTGGAGGCGTTTGCCGTCCTGGCGAACATAGATTCCCCGAAAAAGGCGTTTCCCAGGGAAATACCGTAACACCCCCCCACAAGCTCGCCATTTTGCCGGGCTTCGGCGGAATGGGCCCAGCCCAGGCGGTGGAGTTCTGTATAAGCGGCGATGATGTCTTGGGTAATCCAGGTGCCGTTCTGGCCCTGGCGGGGGAGGGCGGCGCAGTTCTCTATTACCGAGGGAAAATCCCGGTCAAAGGAGATCTCGAAATCTCCCCGCCTGAGGATCTTTTTCATTGAGGATGACCGGTGGAGTTTTTCCGGAAAAATGACAAACCGGGGATCCGGAGACTGCCAGATGACCGGATCTTCGGGGTTGAACCAGGGGAAGATCCCCTGCTCATAGGCTGAGAGGAGCATGCCCGGCGAGAGGTTCCCCCCTATGGCGATGATGTCCCCCCCGGCCTCTTCCGGCGGGGGAAAGGAATAACGTTCATGTTCAGACAGGTAGGGAAAATCCGGGTCGGGTCCTGGTTTAAAGCGGCGCTCTCTATGTTTCATCAGGAAAGGATGTCGATACGGTACGCTCCGTCCCGCCAATCCGCTTTGGCCTTGCCCCCCTCGCTTAAGCGGCCGAAGAGAACCTCATCCACAAAAAAGGACTTTATCTTGTCTTCCACCAGGCGGCCCACGTTCCGGGCGCCGAATTCCCGGCTGTAGCCTTCCCGGGCGAGCTGGGAGAGGCAGGCGTCGCTTACCTCCAGGGTGACCTTCTTTTCCCCAAGCTGGGCGCGGAAAACCTCCAGTTCCTTCCCTACAATGGAAGTCATGATCTCCTCCGACAGGTGGCCGAAACGGACCACCGCATCCAGGCGGTTACGGAATTCGGGGGTAAAGGCTTTTTCCACCGCGCTGTCCACTTCAGCTTCCCCGGTGATCCGCTCGCCAAAACCGATGAGGCTCTTTCCGATGTCCCTGGCGCCGGCGTTGCTGGTCATGATAAAGACCACGTTCCGGAAGTCGGCCTTTCTGCCGTTATTGTCGGTTAAGGTGGCGTAGTCCATGATCTGGAGGAGGATGTTGTAGATATCCGGGTGGGCCTTTTCAATTTCGTCCAGGAGCACCACGCTGTGGGGATGCTTCCGTACCGCGTCGGTGAGGAGGCCGCCCTCTTCGTAGCCCACATACCCCGGAGGTGAACCGATCAGCCGGGATACGGTGTGCTTTTCCTGGTACTCGCTCATGTCGAAGCGGTGCATGGTCACCCCCAGAATATCCGCGAGCTGGCGGGCAAGTTCGGTCTTTCCCACCCCGGTGGGTCCTACAAAAAGGAAGTTGGCCACAGGCTTGGTTTCCCCCCGGAACCCCGCCCGGGATCGTTTTACCGCCCTTACCACCGCGGTCACCGCCTCGTCCTGGCCGAAGATTCGGGAGCGGAGCTTTTCTTCCAGGCCCATAAGCTTGTCTCTTTCGGTTTCCCCTACGGAACGCTCGGGTATCCGGGCGATCCGGGAAACTACGGACTCTATCTGGGGGAGGCCGATGTCTATGGCCGCAACCGTCCCCTCCTGGGCGGTTTCAGTGGCCGGTTCCCCGTTGCCTTCGATTTTGGTTTGCTTAAAGGCCTCGATCCGGGCAAAGGCCCCGGCTTCGTCAATTACGTCAATGGCCTTATCCGGCAGCCGCCGTTCGGTGATAAACTGGGCCGAGAGCCGCACCGCCCCCTCCACCGCCTCATCGCTGTAATGTACGTGGTGGTATTCTTCATATTTTGATTTAAGCCCCTTGAGAATCGCCACCGCATCATCCTGGCTGGGCTCGTTAATGTCAATTTTCTGGAAACGCCGGGACAAAGCCCGGTCCTTATCAAAGAATTTACCGTATTCTTCGTGGGTGGTGGACCCAATACACCGTATTTTACCGGAAGTAAGGGCCGGTTTGAGCAAATTCGAGGCGTCCAGGGCCCCGCCGGACACGGAACCGGCCCCCACCAGGGTGTGGATTTCGTCAATAAAGAGGATCGCCCGCTGTTTCTTGAGAATTTCTTCAATAACCCGCTTGATCCGTTCTTCAAAATCCCCCCGGTATTTGGTGCCCGCTACAAGAGCCCCCATATCCAGGGAAAAAATAGAAAAATCCTTCAAAGTGGGGGGAACATCCCCCGCTACAATACGCTGGGCCAGTCCTTCGGTAATGGCGGTTTTGCCCACCCCCGAATCGCCCACATGGACCGGGTTGTTTTTGAGACGCCGGCAGAGAACTTGCACCGTGCGATCCAGTTCCGCTTCCCTGCCGATCACCGGTTCCAGCTTGCCGTTCCGGGCGAGGGCGGTAAGTTCCGTGGCGTACCGTTCCAGGGCGCTCTTCTTCCCGGGCCGTATCTTCTGGGAAACGTCCCCGGTCTCTCCCGGCCCTGTTTCTATGCCCTCTTCCGCCTCTTCCTTGCCCTCAGGATAAGCTCCGTCGCTAAAACTCATCCGGTCGTTCCGCATCTTATCGAAGCTGTAACTTGACATCTCCCCTTCCGAACCGTGGGATATGCTCTCCAGTAAGACGAGCCTGGTGGCGATCCCCGCCTTGCGGAGGTAATAGGCGCAGTAGTTTCGTTCTTCATCGTAGAGGGACACCAGGAGATCAGCCACATCCAGGGTTTCCTTTTGGGATGACTGGCTTTGAATCACCGCCCGTTCCAGGACGTTTTGGAAGCCTACGGTCTGGGTAGGCTCAATATTGTCCATTACCGGGACTTTCTGTTCAAAATAATTCTCCATGCCGTATTTAAGCTGATCCAGATTAGCGCCGCAGCCTGATAGGATGCCCTGAACTTCGTCAAAGGCCAGGGCGGCGTATAAAATATGTTCGGGCGTAAGATACTCGTGGTTCCGTATCTTAGCCTCGTTATAGGCAGCGTTTATAATAGCCTGCACATGGCGGCTGATTTTCATTTTATTCGCACCCCTTACTATTATTAAATAATAGTGAAATTTATAAAAAATATCAAAATTTGGCCTACACCGGTTCTACTACGCACCGCAGGGGAAACTCATGCTCCCGGGCGATATTATGGACCTGATTCGCCTTGGTTTGGGCAATATCCCAGGGATAGGTGGCTACAATTCCCCGGCCTTTCTTGTGGATGTCCATCATGATCCGGCCGGCCTCTTCCTCAGTTTTGTGGAAGATCAGTATCAGAATTTCCACCACGAAGTCCATGGTGGTATAGTGATCGTTCAACAGGATAACCCGGAATTCCTCAGGTTCCCTGAGCCGTTCCGTGGTTCTGGATGCGAATTTAGTCCCGATGCCCCAAAATTCTGCCATATATATTTAGAATATACAAAGATGACCAATAAAACAAGACGGAAGATTACCTCTAGCTTATCCCCTTGGCCTGTGGTAGGCTGGATTTATGCGGATAATTTCGTGGAATGTAAACGGGATCCGGGCGGTGGAGAAACGGGGCTTTGTTACGTGGGCCCGGGATGAATCGCCGGATGTGCTCTGTATTCAGGAGACCAAGGCCGAGCCGGGCCAGCTTTCGGAGGATCTCAGGCAGCTAAAGGCCGGGGACAACAAGGTTTACCACGACTACTGGGCCAGCGCGAAACGGAAGGGCTATTCGGGGACGGCGATTTACAGTAAGATCGAACCTTTGTCGGTAAAGCCCATGGGAATTACCGCCTTTGATGACGAGGGCAGGGTGCTCCAGGCCGATTACGGCGAGTTTGTCCTTATCTGCGCGTATTTTCCCAATTCCCAGGACGCCGGGGCGCGGCTCCCTTACAAACTCGGTTTCTGCGCCGCCATGCTGGAGCTCTGCAACGGCCTGGTAAAAAAAGGCCGCCATTTGGTACTTTGCGGCGACTACAACATCGCCCACACCCCTATCGACATTGCCCGGCCTAAAGAAAACGAGGGCAACGCCGGCTACCTCCCCGAAGAGCGGGCCTGGATGGATACCTTTACCGCCGCAGGCTACGCCGACACGTTTCGGGAACAGCATCCCGGCGAAAGAGATCATTACAGCTGGTGGTCCTACCGGATGAACGCCCGGGAACGGAACGTGGGGTGGAGGATCGACTATCATTGTGTGGACCGCCCTTTCCTGCCCCGGGTTACAAAATCAATAATACGGCCCGATGTGCAGGGTGCGGATCACTGCCCGGTTCAGATAGATCTGGATCTTTAAAAAAAAGAAGGGAACTATGAAGATCAAATACAACGCCCCTACCACCCTCAGCTTTGCTTTTATCTGCGCCGGGGTGCTTATCCTGAATCAGACCCTGTTCCGGGGGCTTACCCAAACCTGGTTTGCCGTAGGACCCCGGGGGAGTTTTTCCCCCAAAAGCGCGCGGTGCTGGATCACCCTGTTTACCCACGTCATCGGCCATGCCGACTGGAACCACCTGATCAGCAACTTCAGCCTGATCCTCCTCATCGGCCCTATCCTTGAGGCCAACTACGGTTCCCGGATTCTGTTCATGATGATCGCCATCACCGCCCTGATTACCGGGGTGTTCAATACCCTGCTTTTTCCCACCTATCTTCTGGGCGCCAGCGGCGTGGTGTTTATGATGATCCTCCTGGCGTCTTTTACCAACTTCAAGAAGGGGGAAGTCCCCCTCACCTTTATTTTGATTCTGGTGCTCTACATCGGCAGGGAGATCTTCAATTCTTTCAGGCAGGACAACATTTCCGAGTTTGCCCATATCCTGGGGGGCTTTTGCGGGAGTCTTTTCGGTTTTTTCAGACCCCCCAAACTCATATCATCCCGAAACTAAGCTCTATGCTAAAATTTTTAAATATACTACACTATTTTTTATGGAAAAAGAATTTCTTCCCTATAATATAGTGCGGAATAACGCACTCAAGCTTGCGTACCGGATTTATAAGGATGGGTTCTTCCCCGATGTGATATACGTTTCCCTCCGGGGGGGCGCCTACCTGGGGAATGTAATCAGCGAATACTTCAAGATCCTAAGGCGGGA
>JAITNM010000088.1 GCA_031290475.1 Treponema sp.
AGTATCCCGCCGCCCAGGGAACCGTAGGTCATAATACCCAGGTTCTTTTCCACGGCAAAGGGAATTACTCCATCATCAATACTGCCCCGGGCAAAGAGACTCATGTGAGGCTGAATACCGCCGATTCCGCCCTTTTCAACGGCGTTCTTTATCTGGTCCACATTAAAATTGGAAACCGCGCCGGTGCGGATCTTGCCTTCTTTTTTCCATTTTGCAAGCAGTTCCAGTGCGCCGTCGTTACCAAAGTTCAGATCGGGCCAATGGATAAAGTAGACGTCAATATAATCGGTACCGAGCCGCTTAAGGGAATTCTCCAGTTCCGCGGTAACCACCGCCGGAGACAGGCACCGGACATATTCGCCGGGAATGGCGTAATTTCCCGTACCAAGCACCCGGTGGACGCCGCATTTTGTTGAGACCACCGCCTTATCCCGGCGGCCTTTCAGGGCTTTCCCCACCGCGATTTCCGCCTCGTAGGCCTGACCATACGCAGGAGATGTGTCGATAAGATTTATACCGGTATCAAGAGCCTTGTGAACAACCTCAATGCCGGCGTTCTCATCCACGGCGCCGAAAAAGTCGTTCCCCAAAGGCCAGGTCCCAAGGCCGATTACCGATATTTCAATACCGCTATTTCCGAACTTTCTATACTTCAACTTTTGCCTCCTTAACTACATGAGGAGTTTGTCCATAAAGTAACCGGCTTTATGGACAGACACTGATTAGAAATACTTGAACATGTGATGGCAGATGGCGATTATAAACTGGGCGACCGCCACAACATAGGTATCGGCGATCATGAACTTGGCGACGTTCTTTTTGAGCCCGTTTGCCAAATAGAACACGAACCAGAGCTGTCCCCACGCGAGCCATACAATACCCATGATAACGTCCCCGGCTGAAAAATACAAAATAGCGTAGGGTATCGTGGTAATGGCCACACCAAGGGCATAATTACCCAGACCGGTAAATGTGTCGGCGCCCCCCAGGATATCCATGGCAAAGTAAAAATAGGTAAACGCGAAAAGCAGAAAAGCGCCGAATCCCAGGGGATTCTGAGCCGCGATGAGCAGATACAGGGCGGTAACCGAGTTGAGGGCGCCGACGAGGATACACAGGTAGCCGGTTTCCTTTCCGCCTGTCTTGCCCCGAAGGTTGCCCGCAATGACCCAGAGAATGAATGCTACAAACAGCATGTTTACTCCGGTTAAGGGATCTGCAAATTCTATCATAAAAGTCCTCCTAAAAATATTTATTGCGATAGTCGCAATTATACGAGTATATACCTGACTAATGAATTGTCAAGCTATTTTTTCATTATTCCTTGGGACGAAGATCCGCCAGCCGGGTAAAAACCCCGGCGCTCTTGAGCCCCTCATAGGCGGCTTTATACACCCCAAAGACCTTATTATACGTTTCCACATGCTCCGCCCTGGGCCGGTAGATCTCGCCGAAGTGAACCATGCCGCCCACCACCTCGTCGAGGTTCTTGAACAGTCCTGCCCCTATGGCGGCCAGGCCGGCCGCGCCAACCACGGCGGCGTCGGGAACATCCAGGGTACGGATCTTGCGGTTCATACTATCGGCGAGGATCTGACACCAGAGGGCGCTTTTGGAAGCGCCGCCTGTTACGGTGATCACATCGTCCATTTTTACCCCCGCAGCCAGAACGCCCTCAAGGATGCTGCGGGCTTCCAGGGTAATACCCTCCATTACACTACGCACCATATCCGCCTTGGTGTGGGTATTGCGCAGCCCCAGGAACATGCCGGTAGCGTTGGTGTCCCAGGTAGGATAGCCGCTTCCAAAAAGGGCGGAATAGAAGATGACGCCATTGGAACCGGGGACGCTCTTGGAAACAAATTCTCTGTCCATCACCACATAGGGGTCCACCCCTTCTTTCGCCGCCTTGGCGATTTCTTCGGTACAGAGGGCGTCCCGCAGCCAGCGGAAACAGGTGGCCCCCGAAACCTGGGGGCCCTCCACCTCAAACACCCCCAGGGTTGGGGAACTGGGGATCATCAAGCCCTGGAGGGCGGCGAAATCGGGCTTGGCAAGGCCGATGGCCAAGAGGCCGAAGGTGCCGATGGTAAGGGAGACGGCGCCGTCCCGGATAACCCCGGCGCCCATGGCGGCAAGCTGCTGATCCCCGGAACCGGCCACAATTTTCGTACCCACCGCAAGGCCCGTCTTTGCGGCCACATCGGCCTTGATGGTTCCCACCACCTCGCCGGGCTTGCAGAGGGGCGGGAATTTCGCCATGTCAAAGCCCAGGGCATCGGCCAGCTCCTTGTTCCAGTCCAGGGTACGCACGTCCATGAGGCCTGTAACGGTCCCGTCGCTTATCTCGACAGCAAAACTGTCGGCGCCGAAACCGTGCATAACATAACTGGCCACCGTGGAGAAGTATTTCGTTTTGGCGTAAGTTTCGCTTTCGTTCTGCTTGACCCAGTAGTACTTGGCGACAGCAAAAATATTAAACCCCGGCATACCGGTTATCTCGTTACGGCGGGCCGCGGAAATCTTGCCGTTCATCTCGTTCATCACGCTTTCGGCCCGGGAATCGAGCCAGATGTAGAACTTGTCGTCAATGGCCTTGAGGTTTTCGTCCACCAGACAGAAACTGGACCGGTTGACGGAAAAACCAATGGCTTCGATCTCCGTATTGGCTACCTTGGCATCGGCAACGGCGTCTTTTACCGCCTCAAAGGTGATATCAAGGATAAACTGAGCCCCCACCTCCACCCAATTCGGTTTAGGCTCGTTCAGCTTGTACTCCCGGTAACCTTTTCCGATCACCTTACCGGTAAGGTCAATGACCATTGCCTTAGAGCCGGTGGTACCCACATCAATTCCCATTACATACTTTCCCATGATTCCTCCTAAACCTTTTAGCCTTTAAACGGCGGTAAAAGACCAATTTCGCGCATTTGATCCAGGGCCTCAATAATTTCCACCGCCGCCCGGGTACCGATTAATTCGGCCCCCGCAAGCAGGAAGGCGTACGCGTTCTGGGGACGGGGAAACTTTACCCCCGCAACCTTCAGTTTTATGGGGGTTCCTTCCAGGGCTTTCTTCATAACAAGAAACTGGCTCATACTGGGGCCCTCAAACTGGCCGGTGGCGGTCTTTGCGTAGTCTAAACCTGCTTCGGCAATGAGCTTACATTCTGCAGCAATTTCTTCGTCGGTCAAAAAGGCCGTTTCCAAAATAGCCTTGGTCAAAGCGCCGGCGGCGGCGGCTTTAAAATCCTGTAATTCCTGTTTACAGATTTCATACCGTTTATCCCGTAAGGCCCCGACATTAATAACAATGTCCACCGCCTTGCAGCCGGCCTTTACCGCGTATTCCGTTTCAAAGGCCTTGAGCCTGGACGGCGAGGCGCCAAAGGGAAAATCAATACCCGTGGCGGGAAGTACCTCGCTGCCCTTGAGCTCCTCCACGACAACGGGAGTCCAATAGGGGGTGGCGGAATAAAAGGCGGCGCAGTTGTACTTTACCGCCTCCCTGCATCCCTTACGGATGTCATCTTCGTTGGTATTTTTGGGCAAAACACTGTGATCAAAATGTTTTCCCAAGGCCCATTTGTCGATTTTGGAAAAATCAATAGCCATAGCGCACCTCTGTAGATAAAAATTGAAGTTAAAACTAAAGCGGCGATTCAAAAATTGATATTTGAAAGGCCCCTATTGGAGAATTTTCCGGTTCTGCTATAATACTATGCTTGTATATACTTGTCAAACAAAATCGAAAAAAAATTAAACCCCTTGCGGGAAGGTCTGCTCCGGAGCCATAGCCTCAAGATTCAAACCTTTTCGGAATGCTCAAACCGGAGCGTTACCTTATCGCTGCGAAAAAAAACCCTGGAGTACTCAAAGGCAAGACCCCTGGAACTGAAAATCAGATCCTGCAAGAGAAGAAGGGGGAAACCGTACTCCACTTCCATTATATGGGCCTTGTTTTCATCCGCCAGGTAGATCTCCAGGGTTTCTACAGAACGGGTACGGTTCAGTCCGTAATTAATCGACATTATCTCGCAAAGCTGTTCGGTCTGCAAATCGAATTTCTCCAGATCCTTGCAGATGGCAACCGGTACAAAACTATGGTGATAACTCATGGTGACCCCGTTGGCTATACGCAGCCGCTTTATATCATAAACAAGGGTCCCCGGCACCAGGGCTAAACGCTGGGAAATAATCCCCGAACAGGGAATACGGGTGATTCTGAAAAGCTTGGTTTCGACCTTATAGCCTTTTTTTTCAAGCTGGCTGCGGATCCCCGCATAAGACGGGGAGGCCATTTCTATTTTGCTTTCGCAGACAAAGGTCCCCTTTCCCTGAACACGGTACAAAAAACCTTCGTCCACCAGTTGATTAATAACACTGCGGGCCGTCATTCTGCTTATCCCATAGGAAGAAGCAAGCTCGTTCTCGCTGGGTATCATTTGATTGGCCTGCCACTCGCCATTTTCCAGTTGTTCCTGAATAATGCCCTTCAACTGAGCATAAAGGGGCTTTGCGGAATTTCGTTCCAGGCCTTTTTGCATAGGATTATATACTACAAAAGAAATAGAAAAACAAGCAGAGGCCCTTCAAAACCAGCTCCTCGCAATGCCTCATCGAAAATGTAACCCGAATCTAATAGGCTAACCAATAGGGCAATCTGCCGGTGTCCAAATAATGGTACCAGGCACGCTTTGCGTTCCTACAAAGAAGGCGAAGCCGCAAACGACCTCGCCTTCTTCCCAAACCGGTGACTGTCACCTATGCGTTGAGCGCAAGGGATTTTACGGTTTCGAGATCCAGTCCAGTGGCCTGGGCGACTTTTTCAAGGGGAAAGCCTATTTTTATGAGATTTCGGGCTACTTCCGCTTTGCCTCTGGCTTCCCCTTTAGCTTCCCCTTCCGTTCTGCCTCTGGCCTCACCT
>JAITNM010000124.1 GCA_031290475.1 Treponema sp.
GCCTCTATAAACCGGCGCAGCCGGGCGGTATCTGCAAGAAAATCCCCCCAGGTTTTGTAGATCCCCTCTTTCCAGGTCTGCTCATAGCAAAGAACCGTATCAGGAGAACGGGATTTAGAGGTAAATAGTGATAAAGGAATGGCTTTAGGCATTTTTTTATCGGTAATCTTTCGTATTAGAAACTCAATACTAAATATTATTCCCATTATTATATACGAAATTCCGCCGTTGTACAGTGACCAGAAGGCGTCGGAAGCCCAAAAAACGCTGTAAACCGCGGTTCCGCCGTTTAAAACAAAGAAACCGCACCAGACCAGGGTAACTTTACGGCAATAGGCTTCGATTCTTTTTTCGGCCAGAGAGCCCCGGATGGTTTTATCCTGCAATGTGGCGATGCGGAAGATAATCACCGGAGGGACAAACAGCGTAATCCCGAAGATGCAGAGGAACAGGACGTTCATCAATACGGGGTAAAGTTTGAGTACCAGGGATGAGTTGGTAAAAAAGCAGACCAGGCCTATGATACCCAGCAAGAGGGCGCTGAAAATCCTAAAGAAGGGCTTTTTTTTTTGGAAGTGACCACTAAAAATGATACAAATGCAACGGCGACTACAAAAAGGGAAAAGAACCGGACCGGTACTTTAAGAATAACAAGAAAACAAAATACCATGACCGGATAAACCACTGCCAAAACAGCCAGCAAAATTTGTACCATGATTAGATTAGGAGTATGATAAAAAAGATTTTTTGTCAATGCGTACCGTTATTGACAAGTTTAGATAGGCTCTGGTAAGGTAAAATACACGCTTTAAAAAATTATGAAGTTAAAACTGATATATCCCAAATGGGGAAAATTAAAGGGGCAGACAACGTTTAACCTGCCCCCTCACGGTCCGGTTGTGTTTGCCGCATCTTTGCCCGGATACGTGGATGTTCAATTCACCGATGAAAATCTGGAAGAAATCAATTTTGATGATCCTTGCGATCTGGTTGCTGTTTCTATGATGTTGAGCACCCAGGCAAAACGGGGCTGGGCTATCGCGGATGAATTCCGCAAGCGGGGCAAACAGGTGATCTTCGGCGGGATTTCCGCCATGCTCCACGCGGAAGAAACCATGGCCCACGCGGACTCGGTATTTTTGGGCGAATCGGAAGGCAGGATGGAGCAGGTCCTGGAAGACTGGAAGAACGGCAGTCTCAAGAAGGTGTACAACTTCATGCTTGAACATCCGCCCATTGAACTGGTTGGCCCCGCCCGGCGGGATCTTTACAAACGGGATCTTTACAACCACAAAGGGGTCCAGATGGTGGATCTCTTTCACGCTTCCCGGGGCTGCCGGTTCAGCTGTTATCCCTGCGCGGTTTCCTATCTTGGGGGCCGTAATTTCCGTCCCCGGCCTATAGATAAGGTGATTGAAGAGCTTGACGGTATCGAAAACAACCGGCTTTTTATTGTGGATAATTCCCTGGCCCAGAACAAAGAATGGGAAAGGGAACTCTTTCGGGAGATGATCCCCCTCAAAAAAAAGTGGATAAGCCATACCATCGAAGATGATCCTGAGATTCTGGATCTGGCGGCCCAAGCCGGCGCCTGGTACGTGTATCAGGCGGTATACGATACCTCGGACTACATTAAAGAGCGGGTAAAGCGTTACCACGATTACGGCATCGGCGTTGAAGGTACTATCCTCCTGGGGCTGGATAACCAGAGCGAGGATGACTGCAAGCGGCTGATAGATTTTCTGCTTGAGATCAACCTGGATCTGGCTGAGTTTACCGTTCTTACCCCCTTCCCCCATACCAAGGCCTATGACGATCTTCTGCGCCAGGGACGCATTTTTGACCATGACTGGGATCATTACAATGCGGGGCGGATAGTGTTTCAGCCAAAACAGATGAGCGCAGAAAAACTACAGGATCTTTACGACTACGCGTGGAAGAGTTTTTATGGGGAAGAATCCCAGGAAGAAAAAATGTTCCAGCTCCTCTTTAATGTGGTAAGCAGAGAAATGGATGACGGTACTTATCGTCCCCGGAATAGAAAGTTGATCCACCGGTCTTTCGGGAAAGAAGTAGTGCGTACTGTTGGTACGCCGGGTATATAGTTTAAGAGAATGCCGGCGGCAAATGAAAGTATCAGAAAAGTATTACGACGAAGTTTTTAATTTCAAAGGTCAATGGGATATGCCCTCTTCCTGCGGACTCAAGATTATCAACAGGCAGTATAGGAAATATGTCATCGTTACCGAGCTTTATCAGGATAACCCCGGAACTTCCGTAACCTATGCGGGACGTTCTCTGGCGGAGCAGATCTGTGAAGCAAAGGGACTGCATCCTGATGAAATCGTATATTTGGAATGTAATCCCGGCACTAATTCAAAACTTTCGTTTTACGACGAAGCGTATTTTGAAGTGCGCTTTAATGACGCGCCGCAGGCGGTTTACCGGCAGCTCTCTGTAGCGGAAGTCAAAGATTTGTTTGATAAAAATTAAGACTGATCTATGGAAGCGCTAATTTATTCAGCTGGTTTATTCAATCGGGAATAAATCCGGTTTAAGACCATGGGCGGCGTCATACTAAGGGATACAGTACTTCCACTACGTCCTGAACGGTTTTAACGCTTTTGAAAAGTTCCGGATCAATTTTTCCACTGACGTATTCTTTCATTTTAACAACTAAATCAACCGAATCAATAGAATCAAGGTCTAATTCATCGTACAAGTTGGATTCGGGTTTTATCGCCTCCGGTTTAATCTCAAATTCAGATACCAGAATTTCTTTTAATTTGGCAAAAATATCATCTTTAGTCATATTTACCTTCCCCTGTCTCCATAGTGATGTATGCGGCCAGCGCGTTCACCGATGCAAAATGCTTTTTGTTGTCCGTATTTTCCGCTGAAAATTTTACCCCAAATTTCTTCTTCAGGGCAACCCCCAACTCCAGGGCGTCAATAGAATCAAGCCCAAGACCTGCGCCTCCCTGCGCGGCGCCGAAAATCGGTTCATCATCCTTAATATTTTCGGGCTTAATATCCTCCAGTTCCAGGGCGTTTACAATTAATTCCTTTATTTGTTGATTTAAATTATCCATATTTGTAATAATCTCCAAAATTAATATGCTACAAGGTACTATTTTTTTGACGAACTGTCAATATAATGGGTTATAGCTTTCTACAAAGTGAGCGGTTACTTTCCTTGACACCCCCTTATCACTGAAATTATAATGATTTTGAGATGGATGTATACGTTTCCCGCTTTACCGCATGGGCGCCGGGGTTTACCGGCGCTGAAAACTGGAAATCCTGGGCTCGGGGAGAGCGGGAAATCCCGAAAACTCAGGAAAGCCCGTCCCTGGAGTATGCCGATCCCCTGTTCCGCCGCCGTTTAAGTCAGATATCCCGCATGACCATTCAGGTAATCCACGATATACAGCCTATTGGAGAAAATACCAAGATTGTGTTTGTTTCCCTTCGGGGAGAAGTTTCCCAGCAGCTTAAAATCAACCGGATGCTGATAGAAGATGAGGATTTGAAACCCGCCGCCTTTTCCCTTTCGGTTTTTAATACTCCCCCGGCGTTGGCTACGATTGCCTTGCAGTTGACCTCAGGCTATTCGGCTGTCTACCCTTCCGGGGACCGCTTTGATTCGGGCTTCCTTGCCGCCGCCGCCGGGGTGCTAAGCGGGGCCGCCGGGGAGGCGCTGCTGGTATACGCCGATGAACTCTGCCCTGCCGATTACGGGAAGCTGGGCGCCTGCCGGTTCTCGGACCTCCAGGGCTCTTATGAGCCTTTTGCATTTGCCGCCCTGCTTACCGGAGACGGCAGGGGAATTCCTGCGTTTGTCAATGGAAACCCTCCGGAAACCCCCGGTCTTTTTTTGAAAAATCTTTATGGAAGCAGGGAATTGTATGTATAATGGCGACCCGGATCCTATTACCAACTGGCCGCTGTATATTTGCCGGGTTTTTGTAAAATGGATCTGTTATTTACTCTTCGGCGTTAGCAGCCTGGTTTTAGTAATTGTGGTATTTCCGATCATGTCCCTCCTTTTTCACCCCAAAGAACGGTTTTCAAGGTACGTCCGCCGTTTTATTTCCGGATCTTTCCGGTGGTATTTTATCCAATTTATGGCCCTGTTCCAGGTGGTAAAAGTTGATGTCGAGGACCGGAAAGCTTTTCGCAATCTTTCTTCTAAAATTGTGGTTTGCAACCATCCTTCCCATCTCGATGTAGTTATGATGATTTCCCTTATTCCTAATGCGGATGTTATTGTCCGGGGCAGCTTGACCCGCAATTTTTTTCTCCAGGGGGTGGTGAACCGGCTGTATATCCTGAGCAGTCTTGATTTTGAAGTACTGGCAAATTCTTGCATTGAATCCCTTAACCGTGAGAATTGTCTTGTTGTTTTTCCCCAGGGTACCCGGACCCCCCGGTCGGGGGAAATTAAGCTGAAAAAAGGCGCCGCCAGGATTGCCCTTATGTCAGGAAAGAAAATTGTCCCGGTATACATCGGGGGGAATGACAAGTGGGGGCTCGGGAAGCACGACCCCATTTTTGCTTTTAACCATACGGATAAGTACATTTACCGCATAAGGATGCAGGAAGAAATTGATCCGGAAAAATACGCAGATCTGAGTATGCCCCTGGCAGTGAGGCGGCTAAACGAGGAGATTCGGAAAATTTTTCTGAATCCTTCTAATAAATGAGCAATTGAGACAATCTATTTACCGATGAAAGGGTATATCAGCGTAATCTATAATACCTACCGGTAGGTATATAGTTGCGGTTCTATACCGTTGATGGAGGCGATGTACCGCAAGGGGAGGGCTTCGCCAAACCAGCGTATTGCCGGAGGGGAAGCGCGAACCGGAACTTCCGCCGCCGGTTCGCGGGGATAGTGCGCCGGGCGTTCAGTTTCACAGGCGGCGGCAAGCATAAACCGGCCGTGGATTTCATCCCCCAGTTCGTAGAGGTAAAAGAAAAAAGGCGTTTCTATAAACCGCTGAAAACCCGATGGGGCGGCGAAAGAAGGGGCTTTTTTTATATCCAACACCGAAAGTCCCTTTGCTTTTAAATAACATTCCTTTAGTACCCAGATCTGGTAGAACCGTTCTTTTTGTTCCCGGCTGTATACCGGGTCTCCGGAAACCGGCGGGTCTGAAGCTCCGGTAATAAAGGCGGACTCTTCCGGGCTGAAGTATTCCCGGGCAAGGGCGTTCTTGTTTTTACCGGGGCCCATATATTGGATATCGCAGCCGGTACGGAAGGGTAAAGCGGTGGAGGGATTAATTGCGGCGGACCAGGCGACCGCCGCCATGTTCCGGGAATGGGAAATATTGAAGTCCGCATGGTAATCCGTAAAAAAAGGCCTGCCCCCCGGTTCCGTACCGGTATCCCTGAGCCGCAGCCCTTTTCCGCCTGATCCGTTCCGGTCCAGCAGGGCGAGGATCCTTCTGGCTTCGGCGCTGAGCGCGTTTTTCAGTGGCGCCAAGCCCCCATTAGGGGCGGCTGAGACGGCAGAACCGTCGTTTGACAGGCAGGATAATCCTATATAAAATGTTTCCATAATTTCAATTGGGAAAACTGTACCTTGAAAAAGAACTTGGTGGGAAGTATTCTCCGGCCGCTTGGGGTCTTCATCTTTTTTTCTCTGGCAAGCTGCGTAACCAATTCGCAGAGGTCCCCCTTTGCCCCGGTTTATGTGACCGATCGGGCAAAGTATACCCTCCTTTCCCCTTCGGATATTGAAACAGAACTCGATATGCCCCAGCAGATTGCCGGAACCTACGGGACCGGGGAATTTATCATGGAGGCCTGGGTCAAAGCCGATGCAGGGGGAATCAATATTGCGCTCTTTAACAGTTTTGGAACCGAACTGGGGTACCTCTCCTTCGGGGAAGGGGAAATAAGTTTTGATACTTCCGTATTTCCCCCTGCCATGAAACCGGAGTACATTATCGCCGATTTTCAGTTTTGTTTTTACCGGGCCGACGCGCTCTCCGCCGCTCTGGGGAAAGCAGGTTTGGTGTTTGTTGAGGAAAAAAGCGGTGATCCCGGGAGCGGATCAATAGTCAGGCGGATAACGGCAGGAAAAAAACAAATTGCCGAAATAACAAAGGATAAAGATACTATCCGGTATACTAATTTTTTACGGGGATATACCTTTATCATTCGGGGGGCTTTCTGATGGAGATCTACCTTTCCCCTCCCGCGGCGTTGTGCTGCGCCGGAAACGGCCGGGAGGCTTTTTTTGACGCCGCGATCCGGGGCGATCAAAGCGGAATCCGGCCGCAGGTCATTGGGGGAAACCGGCATTTTGTAACCGGGCGTATTGCGGAGCCGCCGGTATCAGTTGCGGCTCCGGCCTGTATGCCGGGCGCAGAAGCGCCGCCCCCGGAATATGCCGGGCAAACCAGGATATTCAGGATTACCGCCGCGGCGCTGGAGCAGATCCGTCCCGCCGTGGAGAAAGTTTTGACCGTTTACGGAAAGGAAAAAATCGGCGTGTGCGTAGGTTCCTGCGATAACGGCTCCGAAGCCTCTACCCTTGCCCACCGGGCCTTTTTTGGGGGAGAGGGCTTTCCCTCAAATTACGAGCTCCGTTTCCAGGGCGCTTCATTTCTGGCGGAATACATAAGCCGGGCGCTGGGGATAACAGGCCCGGCGATCACCGTTTCTACCGCCTGCGCTTCCAGCGCCGGGGCCATCGTCAAGGGTGCGGAGTTTATCCGCGCCGGTATCTGCGATGCGGTAATCGCCGGAGGCGTGGACATCGCTTCAGATACGGTACTGCTGGGTTTTTCCGCTCTGGAAGCGGTATCCGGCACGGTAAG
>JAITNM010000164.1 GCA_031290475.1 Treponema sp.
GTAATACTGTCCGCGGATTTTTGCCGGAGTTCAATAGGATCGTTTCCTTTTCCGGGCGGGGACCTAACCCCACAGACGCCGAAGCTTCGGCAATACTCGCCAACAGTATTCTTACCGGCCGGGCGGTGATACCCCTGGCGGATCGGTACGTACTTCTGTGGGCCGGCGGCATCGCCCTTTTGATACTGTTTCTGCTGCGGAAAACCAGTCCCGTGTTCACCCTCATAACAGGATTAGTACTCATCGTATTTGAAGGGCTGGTCTTCTCGCTGGGTTTTGTGTTTACCGATTACTGGATCGAGCCGCTCCTGCCGATACTCACCGCCGCCGCGGGAGTTTTTGTGTCGTTCGTCATGGCGATTCAGATTAAACAGCGGGAAGCTAAACGGTTCCGCCGGGCTTTCGGTCCCAGTCTGGCGCCGCCGTACCTGCGCCAGGTTATCCAGGCAGGCCGCCCCCAACCCGGAGAACTTATCAAGGCCAAGGCCGCTATCATTACCGTACGGCAGCCTTCACTTTTAGTCAGAGAAAACCGGGAAAACCCGAACGAAGGCGCCGCCCTTATCCGGAACTTCAGACAGACGGCGTTCAGGCACTTTAGCCGCCTTGGAGGCGTCCTTGCCGGCGCCGAGGGGGACATGATCATGATAGCCTTCGGTTCCCCCCTTGAGCGTGTCTACCTGAACAGTGTAAAATCCGAAGTCCCCTACGAAGATGAATTACATGCCCGCAGCAACAACACCCCTGCCGCAAAAGCCACCGGCGCGGTTATGGATTTTGTGGCCCACACACCCGAGGCCGCTTCCTGGCATTTCGGCATTGACACCGGGGAATGCGCCTTCTCCTACAGCGAACCGGGAGGTTATACCGCGTTCGGTTCTCCGCTGATCCGCTCGAAGATACTCGCGGGACTAGGCCCCCGGTACAAGGCGCAGATCCTGGCCACCAGCGCGATCATCGAAAAAATCGACGGCGTTATCTCCCGAAAACTCGACGTGCTTAAAGAAAAAAACGGCGAACAGCAGACCTTCTATAAATTACTCCCGGAGTGAACAGGGCGCATCCCCTCCGCTCCGCTCCGGGGTCGGGCTTTCCGCTTGTATCTTTTGCCGCTCCGCGTCAAAAGGATACCGCTTCAATCCCTTGCGCGAAGACTTCGCCCCTTTTTGACATCAACTACGCAATGGTTGATCCCAACCGCGTCATGGTTGGCGTTAGCAATTCGCAATTAGAAGATTAACCACGAACCACACCAACCGCACGAACAAAACCAAACGAGAATTTGTACCAGAAAATGGTGATTGATACCAAAATTTAACCGCAAGGTTGCGAAGGAAGAAAAAAGGTAGCTCCTATATAAAAATCTTTGATTCGGAATATGAAGAAGATAAACCACGGACAACACAGACCTCACAGACAAAAGAGCGTTTTTCTAACAAAAAGTCCGTGTGGTTCGTGTGGTCAGTGGTTAAATTCCGAATTGAAGATAAAAATTTGTTCGTGATGTTCGTGTCGTTCGTGGTTGAATTGCGAATTGCTGTGATTACCGCTTAACCTGTTGACATTGGATGGAGAACTACTCCCGCTCCCAGGTAAGTTCCCTCAGCGTTACAGGCCCTCCGATGGCGACGGACTCTACCGCGCCGCCGCGTTTTACGACGCGGACCTCAATGACGCCGCCGGGTTGGTTAATTTCGTACCGCGTTTCCCCGGCGGCAGAGTCCCGGCTCTGATAGACGGCCAGGGCGGCGGACCCCGAACCGCAGCTGGACTCGAACACGAGCGAATCTGTGCCGTACACGTACACCGCGGGCGTCATGGCGAGTTCCGCGCCGCCAACGAAGGAAAGCCCGCCCGCGCCCGTTTGCCCGGCCGGGGGGTCGAGAAACATCACGCCGAGGGCGCCTGACGGCGCGACGCCGATAGCCCCTGACGGCGTGACGCCGGGCGCGCCGGTTTTTTCGGCCGCCGCCTTTATGGCGAAGAAGGTTTCCCGGTCCGGCTTGAGGCCCGGTGCGAGCACGTGGGTGATTCCGTCGAACACGCAGAGCGGCAGGGCGCGGCCTTCAAAGTCCAGGGCGGTCAGGAAACGAGGCGCGGGGATTTCCGCCTCGGCCCGGCCGGTACCGGTGTCTACCTGTACGGGGATGGCGCTGTTTGCGCCGCTGCTTTCTACCGTAACTGTGCGCCTGCCCCGGAGCCCTATTTTGCCCGCAACGTAGAGGCCGAAGCTCCGGGCGGCGTTACCGCAGAATTCGCCCCCCATCATTTCCAGCCGCCAGGAACGGTTCTCCCCCCGAGCCGGCGGAACCACAAAGGCCACCTGCTCCGTCTTAAGCGCGGGATCGGCCATGATCGCCGTGGACAAGGCGGCGCGTTCCTTTACCGGTACAGGATTGAGGACGAACGCCGTTATGTTTTTTGCCGGATCGGCAATTACTAAATCAATTTTCACCGGAAACTCCCACACTTCTAAATATAATACAATTAACTTAATTATACTACAATTTTTGTAACTGCCCGGGCGCATCGTCTATTATTACAGGGCCAGCGCATACTAAGAAAAAAAAACCACAGACCACACTGACAGCACAGACTTTTGATTCGAAATATTTTCTTCTTGTCCGTGTGGTCTCGGACCCAAGGTCCGGTGAGGTCTGTGGTTAAAATTCTTAATTCACGAGGGTATGCGCTGGCCCTGTCTATTACTATGATTTTTTAGCGTACTATAATACAAAAATAAAAAATATTATATTATACCGTAAAAAAATTCAGTGTTATAGTTCTAACAATGTTTGAACGATTAAAGTTTGGACAATTCCAGTTTTCAGGAGGAAACAATTATGGCAATGAAGTATCCGGCGGAACCATTTCGGATCAAAGCGATTGAGTATGTAAAGATGAATTCCCGAGAAGAGCGGGAAGCGATCATCAAAAAGGCGGGTTACAATACCTTCCTGATTGATTCTGAAGATGTTTACATCGATCTGCTCACTGACTCAGGGACCAACGCCATGAGTGACAATCAGTGGGCCGGTATTATGTTGGGCGATGAGGCGTATGCGGGCAGCCGCAACTGGTATCATTTGGAAGCAACCGTTAAAGAACTGTTTGGTTTTAAGCATGTAGTACCGACCCACCAGGGCCGCGGGGCGGAGAATATTTTAAGCCACATCGCAATCAAGCCGGGGCAGTATGTTCCGGGCAACATGTATTTTACTACGACCCGTTTTCATCAGGAGGCCAACGGGGGTATCTTTGCGGACATTATCTGTGACGAGGCCCACGACTCCACGATTGATCTTCCCTTTAAGGGCAATGTGGACTTAAAGAAACTCCAGAAAATTATCGATGAACAGGGCGCCGAAAATATCGCCTATATTTGTGTCGCCATTACCGTAAATCTGGCGGGAGGACAGCCTGTTTCCATGCAAAATCTGCGGGACGTTTCCGCCCTCTGTAAAAAACATAAAATAAAAATGTTTATGGACGCGACGCGGTGCGTGGAAAACGCCTATTTCATTAAAGAACGGGAAAGCGAATTCGTCAACAAGACGATAAAGGAGATCGTCCATGAAGAATTCAGCTATGCGGACGGCTGTACCATGTCCGGTAAAAAGGACTGTCTGACCAACATCGGTGGTTTCCTCTGCATGAACGACGATGATCTGTTTATGGCCGCCAAGGAAATAGTGGTGGTATATGAAGGTATGCCGTCCTACGGCGGTATGGCCGGGCGGGATATGGAAGCCATGGCACGGGGCCTCAAGGAATCGGTTCAATATGAATATATCGAACACCGTATCAAGCAGGTCCGTTATCTTGGTGATAGACTGACGGAAGCCGGCGTACCCATCGTCATGCCCGTGGGCGGCCACGCGGTATTCCTGGACGCCCGGCGTTTCTGCCCGCATTTAACACAGGATCGGTTTCCCGCTCAGTCTTTAGCCGCCCACCTGTATCTGGAATCCGGGGTGCGTTCCATGGAACGGGGTGTTATTTCCGCGGGCCGAGGCAAGGACGGCAAGGATCATTACCCGAAACTTGAGACAGTCCGCCTGACCATTCCCCGCCGGGTATACACCTACGCCCACATGGATTTGGTCGCCGAAGGGGTCATCGCGTTATACAAAAAGCGCGATACCATCCGGGGACTCAAGTGGGTCTATGAGCCGAAACAACTGCGCTTCTTTACCGGCCGTTTCGAGCTTATCTAGGAGCCTGTCGGACTTAGCAAAAAATTCACCTAAAAGGTGAATTTTTTACCGCTAAAATTGCCGGGAAATTCCGGTTATAATTGTTTGTCAGGCAAAGACTTAGGAAATTCATTGCCTGACAAACACAAGTCTATGGAGTATAAATGTTTTTCGGAGATGACCAAAATGGGACAATCAGCAAAATTTAGAACAAAATGGGGTTTTATTTTAGCGGCTGTGGGCTCAGCCGTGGGTATGGCCAATGTGTGGGGCTTCCCTTACAAGGTAGGACAAAACGGAGGGGGAACGTTTTTAATCGTCTATTTATTATTTGTTATTATTTTTAGCAACCTCGGTCTGGCGGCTGAATTCGGCATCGGCCGGAGGGCTAAAACCGGCACCCTGGGGGCCTATCGTGCGGCGTGGAAATCCGGTAACAAGGAACGCATCGGCCGTTATGTAGGTTGGCTTCCTTTGGCGGGTTCCATGTGTATTGCCATAGGGTATGCGGTTATTATCACCTATGTACTTAAAGCTTTTATTCATTCGCTTTCCGGTACCCTCATGACGGTAGATACGGGTACATGGTTTGAGTCCTTTTCACTCAAAAATTATTCGCTTGTTCCCTACCATATCATCGTGGTAGTAGGGACTCTGTTAACCCTGCTCCTTGGAGCCAGAAGCATTGAAAAGACCAATAAGATTATGATGCCGTTATTTTTTATCATATTCGTTGTATTGGCTATCAGGGTCGCGTTTTTGCCCGGAGTGGCGGCGGGGTATAAGTTTATGTTCACCCCCGTATGGTCCCAATTTTTGGACCCTATGGTTTGGGTTTGGGCTATGGGGCAGGCGTTCTTTTCACTGTCGGTAACCGGAAGCGGCATGATCGTATACGGCGCATATCTTGATGACAAGGAAGATCTGATCGATGTGTCCAGGCATGCCGCGTTGTTCGATACCATAGCGGCCTTTGTGGCGGCCCTGGTTATCATCCCCGCCTGTTTTGCCTATCAGATCAATGTCGATTCCGGTCCGGGGCTCCTCTTTGTAACCCTTCCGCGGATACTCCAGGATATACCCTTTGGGCAGTTCTTTGCCATTATCCTCTATACGGCGATGATCTTTGCCGGGGTCAGCTCCCTGCAAAATATGTTTGAAGTGGTGGGCGAATCCCTGCTTAATAAAATACCAAAGCTGAACCGTAAAGGTATGCTGATTATCCTCCTTGTCGTCTGTCTTGGGATTGGTCTGCACATGGAACCGATTTTCAGATGGGGGCCCTGGATGGATGTTGTATCGATTTACATCATTCCCCTGGGCGCCACCCTGGGAGCAGTCTCCTGGTTCTGGATTATGAAGAAGGATGAACTCCTGGAAGAGATAAACAAGGGCTCGATCAAGCAGCA